>DATFOC010000076.1:0-75580 GCA_035265935.1 Gaiellaceae bacterium | reverse complement strand
ATCACCGACGGGTCGACCGCCACGACGCCCCAGCCGACGGCCCGCCCGCTCGCGGTCCGTCCGGGGAGGGAATAACCGGTCGCGACAACGGTCAGCGAGCGGACGGCGGCCGAGGCCGGCCCGGCGGGAAGGCTCGGCGCGCCGGGAGTGACGACCGGAGTCGACGGTGCGGCATGCGCCGATGCGAGCGTGCGTGCCGTTTCGCCGAGTTGTGCGATCCGGGCAAGGTTGGCCGACCTCGTCGCGCGGAGGGCGTCGATCGCCCGCAGCCGCTCTGACCGCGCGTTCACGAGCGAGGCTGTGGCGGCGGCCTTGACCGCCGCGAGCTGGTCGAGCTCACGCTGCCTCGCGGCGAGGGACTTGCCCAGGCGCGCGAGCCGTGTCGCGGCGCCGCGGGCGCGCTGCACGAGATCCTCGTCCTGTCGGGCGGCGAGATCGAGTGTCTCCACGGCGCTCAGCGCCTCGTCCAGCGACCCCGCGCCGAGGACGACGGCCAAGACGTCCGGGTTCCCCTCTTCGTAGAGGTTCTGAAGGCGAGTCACGAGCGCTTTCCGCGTCAGGCGAACGGCGGACCGCGTGATCGCCAGTTGCTCGGTCACGGCGCGCCGCTGCGCGCCCACCTCCGCGGAGCGCGACCGGAACGACGCCAGCTCTGCCCGCGCCTGCGCGAGGCGGCTCTCGATCGTCGCCAAGCTCTCGAATGCCGACTGCGAGCCTGCCGCGAGCGCTTCGTTTCGGGCACGAAGAGCGTCAGCCTGGGCCTCAAGATCGTCGGGCGTCTGCGCGCCGCCGGCTGCGACGAGTGATGCGCCGACCGCAACTCCGCAGAGCACGACAGCGCCAAGCGTTCGCAACCCCCTCCCTGGCCCGCGCACGAGCGGCGACCCTACCACAGGTCTGCCCTAATCCCGTTGCGGCTGTCCGTGACCATTGTTAGGGTGCCGAGCTTGTGCCGTTCCGGTCCACCGTCGCGCTGCGGACGGATGGGGGGTTCGGATCGGCATTGTGGATGCGTAGGTCTCAGCTAGCAATCGTCAGCGCTTCGTTTTTCGCCGCTCTCGCCGTGGCCGGCAGCGCGACCGCTGAGCCCGCCTCCGTGTCGTCCAAGCAGGCCCAGGCGGAGTCGGTGATGGCGCAGATCCAGGCCCTCGACGGCTCGCTCGAGCACGCCGTGGATGCCTACAACCTGGCGAACGAGCGTCTCGACGCGATCGGGGGCGACCTGAAGGAGAACCGCGTGAACCTCCGGATCGCCGCCGACAACCTTCGCACCGCGGAGAGGGTTCTCGCGGCCCGGATGGTCGCGATCTACACGACAGATCAGAACGACTCGACGCTGGACGTGCTCGTCGGGTCCCGGAGTCTCGAGGATCTGCTCGACGGGCTCGAGACGGTCTCCCGCGTCTCGGATCAGGACTCCGCGGTCCTCACCGACGTCACCAGGTTCCGCGCCGACATGCGCCGGGCGAGGACGCGACTGCGCCACGCCCGCGACCGGCAGGCAGAGCTCGTCGCCGAGCGCGCAGCCCACAGGAGGTCGATCGAGAGCAAGCTCGCCGAGCGGCAGCAGATGCTCTCGTCGATCAAGTCCGAGATCGCAGCGATTCGGGCGGCCGAGCAGCGGCGACAGGCGCAGCTCGCGGCACAGGCGCGCGCCCGGCTGGCAGCGCCGCAGCCGCTGATCCCCGACCTGGCGACGGAGCCCTCGATGTCCACACCGTCCGAGCCGTCGGTGCTTCCGGCGGCCCCAGCGGCAAAATACGGCGGCGTCGTCGGGATCGCGATGCAGTACCTCGGGATCCCGTATGTGTACGGCGGCTCGTCGCCGTCGGGCTTCGACTGCTCTGGCTTCGTGATGTACGTCTACTCCAAGGTCGGTGTCTCCTTGCCGCACAACGCGGCCGCACAATACGGGTACGGGACACCGGTCGATCGCAGCCAGCTTCAGCCGGGCGACCTCGTCTTCTTCAACGGGCTCGGCCACAACGGCATCTACATCGGCGGCGGGTCGTTCATCCACTCGCCGCACACTGGCGAGGTCGTGAAGATCTCCAGCCTGAGCGGCTGGTACGACTCGACCTGGGTCGGCGCCCGCCGGCTGTAGCTCTCACCGGCTGGATTCGGTGCCAGTCGCCAATCGACTGGCTAGAGATCTTGCCCCCGCTCGGGCCTATGAGCGCAGGCTCAGCGGCTCGCTTGGGGTCGGCTGACGCAGGGCGGCAAGGATCACTGGTGATGAGGCGCTCGACCGCGCTTTGGACCCGAGGCCGCGCGCCGCCGTCACCGCGTGTCCGCCGGACGGGATCCCTCACCCGACGCCTTGAGGCTGGCCCCTCGCGTTCGCAAGGCCGTGCTCCTCGCCCACGTGAGCTCGTCAGTCGGTTGGCTGGGGGCCGTTTTCGCCTTCCTGGGAATGGCCCTTGTCGGCTTGACGAGCGATGACCCCGATGCGGCCAGGGCTGCTTATGTCGTGATGGAGCCCGCGGCCTCGATGGTGCTCGTCCCCTTGGCCCTGGCCGCGCTGCTGACCGGGTTGATCCAGTCCCTCGGAACGTCTTGGGGCCTGTTCCGTCACTACTGGATCATTTTCAAGCTCGTGATCAACGTCGCCGCCGCCGCGATCCTCCTTGCCTACACGCAGAGCCTCGCGGCCATGGCCGAGGTCGCGTCGGATCCGAGTGCCCAGCTGAGCGACGTTCGCAACCCCTCTCCCGTGCTCCACGCCGCCGCCGCTCTGGTGCTTCTCCTCTTCGCAACGCTCCTGGCGGTCTTCAAGCCTCAGGGGATGACCCCGGTACGGCCGGCGAAAGCTGCAGGACGAGCGAACGAGGTTGTCAAGGGTCTAAACGCTGGCCAGCAGCTCGCGGCAAGCCTGTTCGCAGGCGCGACAGGCTTCTGCGCAAACCCGGCAGTGAGCATGCATTTCGGCGTGGTGCTCGCACTCCTCGGCGCATCCGGCGCAGGCCTGGACGCACGCGTCGACCAGCGTGCGCACTGCGAGATCGTCCGAGGTCGCTCGGCGCGAAAGCGCGAACGCCGTCGCGGCGCACACGTCGGCACACGTGAGGTTCAGGCCGATGCAGCGGGTCAGCTTGCCCACAATCTCCTCGGCGAGGCAGGCATCGGCGCAGGTGGTGCACGCCTGCGCACAGTCGAGGCAGCTCTCAATACAGGGCGAGAGTGCACCGAGGTCGTACCGAGATGCGCTCGGAGCGGTTTCGAGCATCGCGGCCGTATGGGTCATGACTTCTCCTCCTTGGAAGCGGAGATATACCCCTAGAGGGTAAACTACTGTGCGCCATGGAACGGACCCACGGTTACGACAAGGTTGCCCTGATCAACCGCCTTCATCGCATTGAAGGGCAGGTTCGCGGTATCGAGCGGATGGTTGACGGGGATCGGTACTGCATCGACGTCCTGACGCAGGTCGGGGCGGTCAAGACTGCGCTCGAAAGCGTGGCCTTCCAGCTTCTGACCGATCACGTCAACCACTGCGTCGCCGGCGCTCTCGAGTCCGGTGACGAAGCCGCCGCCGCCGAGAAGAGCGACGAGCTACTCGCGGCCGTGCAGCGCTTCGCGAGGACTGCATGACCAGTCACGAGCACACCGAGCACGCGCACCACGACCACGCGCATCGCGAGCACGCCGGCCAGGACCATTCGGCACATGGCGGCTCGCTCAACCGCGTCGCTCTCTCGGCGACCGCGCACTGCCTGACCGGGTGCGCGATCGGCGAGGTTCTCGGGGTGATCATCGGCACGGCCCTCGGCTGGGGGAACTTCGAGACGATCGTGCTTGCGATCGCGCTCGCCTTCGTCTTCGGCTACTCGCTGACCATGCTCCCGCTGCTTCGCGCTGGGCTCGCGCTCGCCGCCGCGATCCCACTCGCCCTCGCCTCCGACACGCTCTCGATCGCCGTGATGGAGCTCGTCGACAACGCGATCCTGCTCGTCGTCCCGGGCGCGATGGAGGCGGGACTGGACACGCTGCTCTTCTGGGCTTCACTCGCCTTGGCGCTACTGATCGCCGGAATGGCCGCCTATCCGGTCAACCGGTATCTCATCGCCCGCGGCAAGGGCCACGCGGTCGTGCACGCCCACCACGGCCACTAACGCGGCTGGGCGTACAGCGCCTCGATCTCCGAGGCGAAGTGCTCTTGGACGATCTTGCGCTTGAGCTTCAGCGTCGGAGTGACCTCGTCGTGCTCGGGGGAGAAGTCGCGCTCGAGCACCGCGAACCGCTTCACCTGCTCGAAGGACGCCTTGCCCTCGTTCACCTCGTCCACGACCTCCTGGATCAGGCCCTGCGGGTCGCTCAGGCCCTTTGCCGCCTCGTCCAGAGTGATCAGTGCGGTGAGGTACGGCCGCCGGTCGCCGATCACGAGAGCCTGCGACACGTACTTGGACGCCTTGAGCTCGTTCTCGATGTTCTGCGGGGAGACGTTCTTGCCGCCGGCGGTCACGATGATGTCCTTCTTCCGGTCGGTGATCGCCAGGAAGCCGTCCTCGATCGACCCCACGTCCCCCGTCCGTAGCCAGCCGTCCTCGTCGAGCACCTCGCGCGTGGCGGCTTCGTCCTTGTAATAGCCGCCGAAGACGTTGGGCCCGCGGATGAGCACCTCGCCGTCCCCGGCCGTCTTGACTTCGATCCCCGGGATGGCCGGCCCGACGGTGCCGAATCGGAATCGGCCCGGCATGTTCACGTTCGAGGCCGTCGTGCATTCGGTCTGCCCGTAGCCCTCGCAGATCAGGATGTCGATCGTGTGGAAGAACTCGGCGATCTCCTTCGCGAGCGGCGCGCCACCCGAGATCGGCAGTCGCAGTCGTCCGCCAAGCTTGGCCTTGATCTTCGAGTAGACGAGCTTGTCCGCGATTCGGTGTTGCACCGCCAGCCAGGCCGGAACGGTTCCCCCCGCCTGCTCCTTCGCACTGACTCGTTCGCCGACCCGCAGGGCCCAGTCGATCAGCGTCCGCTTGACGCCCGTCGCCTCGTCGAAGCTCGCCAGGACGGCCGTGTGCACCTTCTCGAACACGCGCGGGACGCTCGGGAGGACTGTGGGCTTGACGTCAGTGGCCACTTCCCCGACCCGTAACGCGTCGGGACAGAAGGCGATCGAGCAGCCCACGTAGCCGGCGAGGAGGTGCAGACAGCGCCCGAAGTTGTGGGCGAGCGGGAGGTACAGGAGGATCAGGTCGTCCGGGCCGATGAACGACGGGACGTCGTCGACGGCGCCGACCATCGAGTAGTAGTTGCGGTGCGAGATCATGCAGGCCTTGGGCGGCCCGGTCGTTCCCGACGTGTAGATGTAGGTGAAGAGGTCATCCTCGCCGACCTCGGCGCGCGCCCTCTCCAGCGCGTCGGGGTTCTCGCCCGCGAACTTCCTGCCCTTCGCGCGGAGGTCGTCGAGGTCGTCGAACGAGAAGACGTGGCGCAGCTTCGGAAGGTTGTCCCGCTCGGCGTCGATCTTGGCGCGTTGCTCGTCGTTCTCGACCAGGACGGCAACCGCGTCGGAGTGGTCGAGAATGTACGCGCAGTCCCTCGGCGGCAGTGAGGGGTAAATCCCGGCCCCGATCACGCCGATCGACCCCAGCGCGTAGTCGAACAGCACCCACTCGACGTTCGTCCTGCCCAGGATGCCGGCCGCGTCGTCTTTGCCGATGCCCAGGGAGAGGAGCCCGTTCGCGATCTCGTCGACGGCGCGCGTCGCCTCTTCCCAACTGACCTCGCGCCAGCCGTCGTCGCCCTCGACGAGATAGGCGGTCCCCTCGCGGGAAGCGGCGCGCCGCCAAAGCTCCGCGATCGTCTTCGTCCCCGCCGCCTTCTGCACGATCGCCATCCGGAGGATCGTAAAGGCGCCGACTGGGCGGCGCCGTGGAGGTCGGGCCGGCTCCGCCGGCGCGACCGGTGGCTTCTGCGGAGGAAAGGGTGCGTGAGCGGAGAAAATCCCTGGTCCCTCTACACTTCGGAGACCTCTATGCGCACGATCTGGAACGGTTCGATCAACTTCGGCCTGGTCAACATCCCGGTCGGTCTGGCCCTGGCAACGAAGCCTGCAGCGCGGCAGTCCGACGTCAGCTTTCGCACCCTGCACCGCGAGTGCGGGACGCCGATCAAGCAGAAGCGGTGGTGTCCGGTGCACGACCGCGAGGTCAGTAACGACGAGCTCGTGAAGGGCTGGGAGGTCTCGAAGGGCGAGTTCGTCTTCGTCGAGGACGCCGACCTCGAGGCGATCGCCCAGTACGACGACTCACGCGCGATCGAGATCACGAGCTTCGTGCCGCTCGACCAGATCGACCCTGTCTTCTTCGACCGGACGTACTACCTGGCGCCGTCGTCCACACCGGCGCAGCGCCGACCTTACGTTCTGCTGCTTCGCGCGCTTCAGGAGAGCGACATGGGCGCGGTCGGCCGCTTCGTCCTGCGCGGGCAAGAGCATTTCTCCCTGATCCGCCCGCGCGGCGACGCGCTCGCGCTGGAGACACTGTTCGTGGCCGAGGACGTCCGCTCGCAGGCGGAGGTCGAGGAGGCCGTGGGCGACACCGAGGTGAAGGAGGCCGAGCTCGAGCTGGCGCGGCAGGTGATCGACAGCCTGGCGGGCGACTTCGATCCTACGGAGCTCGAGAGCGAGTACCGCCAGGACCTCAGGCAGATGCTCGAGGCGAAGCTCGACGGCCAGGAGATCAAGCGACCGGAGCCTGCCGAGGAGGAGACCCCGGTCATCGACCTCATGGAGGCGCTTCGCCAGAGCGTCGACGAGGCACAGAAGCAGAAGAGGCCCGCCGGCCGGTCGAAAGCGAAGAGCAGTACGGGAACCCGGAAGAAGGCCGCAGCCGGCGGCCGTAAATAGGGCGTTCCGCTGGTCTAGTGGTGCTGGACGGTCGGTGCGGCGCCGACTGCCTGAAGCTGCGCCGCGAACAGTGTCTTGTCGATCTTCCCCTGGTAGATCGGGACGCCTTCCTGCACGCAGAGACGGATGATCTGCTCGCGCTCGAGCCCCATCTCCTTGGACAGTTCCTCGGGCGTCAGGTGGTTCGGCATGCGGAGTCCTCCTCGGTCGATTGAGAGCACGAAAAAAGCCCGCCGCCGCAAGGCGTGACGGGCTCGAAAGCTCGCGTGTCGGCTGGGCGGCTCATCACTCGCTCAGCCTCCTGGTAGACACGGTAAAAGCTTACACCGGAACCGGGACGTCGACGAACTCCCAGTCGAGCGAGAACTCGGTGGCGAGCGTCTCCGCGAGCGCCTTGATCCCGAACGTCTCCGTCGCGTAGTGGCCGCCGGCGAGGAAGTGGATCCCGAGCTCCCGTGCGAGATGCAGCGTCGGCTCGGCTGGCTCGCCCGTGATGTACGCGTCGTAGCCTGCGTAGGCGGCTTCCCGGACGAGCTTCGCACCGCCGCCGGTGACGATCGCGACGCGTTCGATGCGCCGCGCGCCGCCCTCGAAGGCCTGTGGCTTCCGGCCGGTGATTGCCTCGAGCCGGTCGGCGAGCCCGTCCAGGCAGGTGGCCTCGCGAAGGGCACCGCCGAAGCCCCATTCAAGGAACCGCTCCGGCTCCGAGATCCCCAGTTCCTGCGCAACGATGATGTTGTTCCCGATCTCCGGGTGCGCGTCGAGCGCCAGGTGGTAGGCGGCGAGCGTGATATCCCCGTCGAAGAGGGTCTGGAGGCGCCGCTTCATCGCGAGGTCGACGATCCGCGGCTCGTTCTCCCAGTACTGGCCGTGGTGGACAAGGAGCATCTGAGCCCCTGAGTCCTTCGTGCGCTGAAACGCCTCGAGGGAGGATGAGACCGACGCGGCGATCTTCGTCACCTCGTCGGCTCCGACGACCTGGAGGCCCATCGGGCCGTAGTCGTGGAAGCTGTCGAGGTCGAGCAGCTCGCGCGCGAAGTTCAGGATGTCGTCGCGCCGAGCCATACGAGGAATCTAATCGGGGTGCCCAGATTTGAACTGGGGACCTCTCCGACCCGAACGGAGCGCGCTACCAGGCTGCGCCACACCCCGAGAGCGCACAGGTTAGCCGAGCTTTCGATGGACGACTGCCGTGCAGAGGTCCTCGACGTAGTCGAGGCCGCCTTCCGTCGCGATGCGGCGGGCTTCCTCCGACCGGATGCCCAGCTGGAGCCAGAGCGCCTTCGCGCCGGCCGCGACCGCCTCGTGCGCATGGGCCGGGGTGTGCTCGGGACGACGGAAGACGTCGACGAGATCGATCGGACGGTCGATCTCGGCAAGCGTCTCCACGCACTGCACGCCGAGCACGTCGTCACAGTCGAGCGGGCGCACCGGGATGACGTCGTATCCCTTCGCGAGGAGGTAGCGCATGACGCCGTGGCTTGGTTTCGCCGGGTTCGGCGAGGCGCCGACGAGTGCGATCGTCTTCGTGTCGCGGAGGATCTCCTCGGGGCTTCTCATGCGGCTGTGCGCACCCGCGTCGACGCGAGCGGAGCGATCCAGAGGATGGCCGAAAGCGTGAATCCGACGAACAACAGCGTTGCAGGCGAGAACGACCCTGCCACGACTGCGGTCAGCGCGTAGCCCACGGGGATCAGCGCGAAGGATCCGAAGAAGTCGAGGCTCGTCACACGCGCAAGCTTCGACGACGGGACCTGCTGCATCAAGAGCGTGGTCCAGACCCCGATCCCGTAGCCGATGCAGACCCCTCGCGCCGCGACGAGGGCGCAGGCAAGGCTGAAGGAGTGGGTCAGCGTCATGGCGATCACGCAGATGTCATTGGCTGCGAAGAGCAGATACATGATGATCACGCGCCGGCGGCTCGGGTTCGTCTGGCCGAACGCAAGGCTCCCGACTGCCATGCCGAGCGACTGGAGCGTGAAGAGCGTGCCGTACGAGCCGACGCCGCGGTGGAACTGCTCCTCGACGAACGCAGGCAGCAGCGCCGTGTACGGGGCCATGGCGACCATGAGGATGAACGAGGCGAGGAAGATCGTGATCCAGAGCCACGGGACGCCGAGGACGTAGCGCAGGCCGTCGGCGATCTCCTTGAGAGTGCCCTGCGGCTCGTCGCGCTCGAACCCGCGCGGGCGCGCCATGGCCATGAGCGCGGCCGCGACGACGAAGCTGACCGCGTTGAGCGCGAACACGGACGACGCTCCCGCGACGCCGTAGAGGACGCCCGCGACAGCCGGCCCGACGACGAAGGCGGCCTGGCGCGAGAGGCCGGTGAGCGCGTTTGCCGACGCGAGATGGTGCTCGTCGACGACCAGCGGAACGATCCCGCCGTAGGCCGGGTAGAAGAACCCGTCGCCCGCCCCGTAGAGGACGGCGAGCGTGATGAGGCTCCAGAGCTCGAGGTTGCCGCTCACGTCCACGGCGAAGAGGACGACCATGCACGCGCAGCGCGAGAGGTCGGAGATGATCATGAGCGTGCGGCGCGGGTAGCGGTCGGCGAGCACTCCGCCGATTAGCAGCGTCGCGAGCATCGCCGCGCTGTGTCCAAGGAGGACGAGCGCGAGGGTGCTCTTCGACCCCGTCAGAGCGAAGCTCGTCCAGCCGAGCGCCACCAGGAAGGCTCCGTCGCCGACGAGCGAGATCGTCTGGCCGCTCCAGAGCAGGCGGAAGTCCCTGCTGCGCAGGGCATGGAGGGCGCGTGCGCGCCCTGGTCTGTCTGCTGCCACTTCCAAAGCGGGGCTATCCTGCCACTGGATGCTCGGAGCTCGTTCCAGAGTGAGGCTGTGCCGCCAGGCCGTGCTGGGCGGCGCCAGGCGTCGTCCTCAACCGCGCCAATATCGACTTGATATGGACGCGGTCTGCGTCCGGGCCTGGCATCCACCCATCGCACCCTGACGACGAGCATCACCCTGAAACGAACTCCTGACACGCTTCGCGTCGCCTGCGTCCAGCTCACGAGCCGGGACGACAAGGCGGCGAACATCGAGAAAGCCGAGCAGCTCGTCGCACGCGCGGCGGCGACGGGCGCCGACGTGGTCGTCCTCCCGGAGAAGTGGAACGCGATCGGCACCCCCGACGTGCTCCATGGTGCAGCGGAGACGCTCGAGGACGGCGAGTCGGTTCAGGCGATGGCGGCCTGGGCGAGCGGGCACGGGATCACGCTCGTCGGCGGCTCGATCACCGAGCGTCGGGAGGGTCGCGACAAGCTCTCCAACACGAGCATCGTCTTCGAGTCGGACGGGTCGATCGCCGGCCTCTACCGGAAGATCCACATGTTCGACGTCGAGGTCGGCGGCCACGTGTATCGGGAGTCGGACGCGGAGGAGCCGGGCGCCGAGCCGGTCGTCCTCGAGGTGGAAGGCTGGGCCACCGGGCTGACCGTCTGCTACGACGTCCGCTTCCCCGAGCTTTACCGGATCCTCGCGCTCCAGGGCGCGCACCTCGTCACGGTTCCGGCGCATTTCACGCTGTACACCGGAAAGGATCACTGGGAGCTGCTGCTCCGTGCCCGTGCAGTCGAGAATCAGTACTACGTCGCGGCCGCGGCCCAGATCGGCGAGACGCTGCCGGGGCGTCTCAGCTACGGGCGCTCGCTGATCGCGGATCCGTGGGGGACCGTGGTCGCGTGTGCGCCGGACGAGGAG
The DNA here is from genome assembly GCA_035265935.1 of Gaiellaceae bacterium. Lineage (GTDB taxonomy): Bacteria > Actinomycetota > Thermoleophilia > Gaiellales > Gaiellaceae > JACDAN01. The sequence goes on along the minus strand of DATFOC010000076.1, from coordinate 65,032 downwards.
ACGGTGATCTCCGCAGAGCTCGACAGGCGTCGGCTCGAGAACGTTCGCGCGAAGCTTCCCTCGCTGGCCAGCAGGCAGGCAGATGCCTACCGGTGGCCAACTCCTACGCCGTAACAGTGCCTCTACAGGCAATACACGCCGGCTTCTGGCCCGTGATCACGCGGCGCCAGAGCCCACCCTCGCCCTTACCAAGGCTCTCAGCCTTGGCTGCGGGCGAGTGCGGTCTCTGGCTTGGTGCTCACGACCCAGAAGCGGGGCTGCATTACCTGCAGAGGCACTGATGGACATCCAGGCGGTTCTCTTCGACCTCGACTTCACGCTGGCCAAGCCGGGGCCGGACCTCGGCCCGGAGGGGTATCAGCGGCTGGGTCGTCGCTTCGGCCTGGAGCTCGATCCGGCCCTCTATCGGGATGCCCGCGCGAAGGCCGTGGAGGGGCTCCACAAGCATCCGGACTTCCGCCACGACGAGGAGATCTGGGTCGGGTTCACCGAGCGGATCATCCGCGGCATGGGCGGAGACACGGATCGCGCGTACGAGGCCGCGGTCGAGATGACCAAGGCCTGGGAGCAAGCGCACAACTTCGACCTCTTCGACGATGCGCTGCCGGTGCTCGACCACCTGCGTGAGCACGGGCTGAAGCTCGGCCTCGTCTCGAACACGGGTCGCGACGTCGACGAGTTCCTCGCGCACCACAGCATCCGCGTGCACGCCGCGCTGTCGTCCCGGGTGCACGGGAAGGTGAAGCCCCACCCGACGATCTTCCAGGCCGTGCTCGACCGGCTCGGTGTCCCTGCCGAGCGGGCCGCGATGGTCGGCGACTCGCCCGAGGACGACCTCGAGGGCGCCAGGGCGCTCGGCATGCAGGCGTTCCTCGTCGACCGGGAGGACGCCTTTCCTGAAGCCGAAGACCGGCTCCCCGACCTCTTCGCGCTGCCGGCCGCGCTGGGGCTAGCAGCGACCTGAGTCCGGGCAGGTCGCGAGGACTCTCACGCCGGGCGCGCTCCTCCGGCCTCGCGGCCGGCTGACCCGAATCGCGACGGACGCCGCATTGTTCTCGTACCGCAGCTCGTGGAGCTCGGCGCTCGGATTCGCACGGTTCACGAGGACGTAACGTCCGGGCGGCACCTTCGTCAGGTCGACGTTCTGGCCGTCGAGGCGAGAGTGGTAGCGGTCCGAGAAGCCGACGGAGGTTCCGGCGTTCACGTCCGACGCACCAGGCTGGTAGAGGTTGCACAACCCCCGGAAGACCGGCCGGAATGTGCGGTCCGCGATTCGGCCCGGAGCCACGCCGTACCGGTCGCCGATGCAGAAGCCGCTCTTGCGATCGCGGACGACGAGGGAGCCGTCACCGCGGCGCAGCTCGTAGCGCTGGAAGGCGAAGAGATGCCAGTGGGAGTGATCGGAGGTCGCGTTGTAGCGCCAGACGCCGACCTCGGGGTAGGTTCGGAGCGAACCGTCCGTGAGCCGGACCCGCTGGCTGGCGTGCATTGCGCCTGCCCCTCGTCGTCGGCCGTTGACGATGAACGGGCCGAGCCCCACGTTGTCGGCCGCCGAGGTGAACCACAGGAGGAAGCGCCTCCCGGTCCGGCGCACCTCGAGATCCCGTGGGGGCTGCTGGTCGAAATCGGGCAGGAGCTCGAGGGGGCGCTGGACGGGCCGGGCGGTCGGGTGGGCCGGGAGCTGGATCGCGGAGACGAGTGCCGCTGCTCCCCCGGAGGCAGGAGCGCCGACGATCTGCTCGACGCCGGCCCGGTCGCTGACGAACACAACGCGCTTGCCGTTGGTCGAGAACGCGGGCTCGGAATCGACCGCGGGATCAGCGGTGACCTGCACGATCGCCCGGCTGCGAAGGTCGAGGACGCGGATGTCGGCGGCGCCGGTCTCGTCCGTGACGTATGCGAGCCGCCGGCCGTCGGGAGCCCACGAGGGGCTCGACTCGGACGCCGGCGAGCTCGTCACCTTCTGCGGCCGACCCCCCTGGGTGCGGACGACGACGAGGTCGCCGCCGGCGGAGAACGCGATCCGCTGTCCTCCGGGCGACCAGGCCGGCTCTAGACCGCGCGCGAGCGTCCGGCCCTCGACGCCGTCGGCCCGCAGAAGGACGATCGACCCGTTTCGCTCGACCGCCAGTCGCCGACCGTCAGGGGCCCAGGTCGGCGAGGCCTCCTCGAGCTCGGTTGCCGTCAGGCGGCCGCGGTTCGTTCCGTCCGCGTCGGCGACGTAGACGTCCGCCGCGCCACCCGCGCCGGGACCGAGATACGCGAGCCGGCGGCCGTCCGGCGACCACGCCGGATCGGAGGCGGCAGGAAGGATGAGCCGCGCGCGGCCCCGCCCGGCGACGTAGACGCCTCCGCCCGCCACTTCTGACTTGGAGAAGGCGAGCGTCGCCCACGGGACCGGTGAGCGGACCGTGGCAGGGCTCGCGAGCGACAGCGTAAGCGTCGCGGCGCCCGCGGCGGCCAGCGAGAGCATCAGCAGTGCGATCCGGGTTCTCACGAGAGCTCCACTGCAGCTTCCTCGATGGTCGCGACCGGGCCGACGGAGACGTCCTCGCCGTCGAAGAGCTCGAGCCAGGCCGCGAGCGGCTTCGACGCGATCCGCTCCGCGAGGGCGTCGCCGATCTCCTCCTGAGCGTCCGGATCGAAATGCCGGTCGGTCAGGTCCGACAGCTCGAGCAGTTCGCACAGGCGCGCGAAGAAGGGGCTTTCCAGCGCAGCGACCGTGAGGTGGCGTCCGTCGGCCGTCGTGTAGATGCCGTAGCAGGCCAGCCCGCCCGTCAGCAGCTTGGGAATCGGCTCGCCGCCGAGTCGGTGCGAGACGAGCCTGTGCGCGCTGTGTGTCATCGACACGACGATGCGCGCGCCGCGGCCCGTCCGCTCACGCTGGAGGAGGGCGGCGAGGATCCGCGTGACCGCCGTCAGCGCTCCGCCTGCAAGGTCGGCGATCTGGGTCGGCGGCAGCGTGGGAGCCGTGTCTGCAAGCACACCCGCCCAGCCGAGGTAGTTGAGGTCGTGGCCGGCGCGGTTCACGTGGCGGCCGCCGCTGCCGAAGCCGGTCAGTGAGCAGTAGACGACCGATTCCGGGAGGTCGTCCGGCCCGACGCCGAGACGCTCGACGACGCCCGGCCGGAAGCTCTCGAGGACGACGTCGGCGTCGGCGCAGAGCGCGCGACCGTGCTCAGGCTCGGTCTTCAGGTCGAGGAGCACGGTCTCCTTGCCGGCGTTCATCGCCTCGTGCCAGGCGGGCGCGAGGTCGGCCATCGGGTCTCCACCCGGCGGCAGCAGCCGGATCACGCGCGCGCCCTGCTCGAGGAGCTCCCGACTGGCGAACGGCCCCGGCAGGTGGCGGCTCAGGTCGACGACGGTTACGCCGTCCAGCGGCCTCACGGCCGCGGGGAAGCTATCAGCGGCGTCGGGCACTCTCATCGCCTTCAGCCGCCGCGATGAACGTCGCCTCGTGGCCGCGGCGATTGGCATCCGAGAGCCGGTCCTCGTCCAGCGCTCCGATCTTCAGCAGCAGCTCGAACTCGTCGCGCAGATGGGTTCGCATCATCTCCGGGCCGTCCGTGGCGATCGTGAACGGCACCTCGTGCTGGGTGAAGGCGCGGAACGTGGCCCGGACGGCGTCCTCGCTCTCCAGCGCCTTCGTGAGCAGGTTCGACGTCGGGCAGATCTCGAGGACGATCTCGGCCTCGCGAAGCTGCTCCATCAGCTTGCGATCCTGCGCGGCAAGGATGCCGTGACCGATCCGGTCCGGCCGCAGCGTCGAGACCACCTCGCGGATCTCCGCGATTCCGAACTCGCCGCCCTCCTCGCCGACGTGGATCGTCACGCCGAGTCCGGCCTCCCGCGCCTGCTCGATCAGCGGAAGGAGGTCGCGGTACGGGTACGGCCCCGCGCCGTCCGGGCGAGGCCCGGCGATGTCGATCCCGACGATTCCGCGTGGCGCGTAGCGGATCGCCTTCTCGACGATGATCGCGTTCTGCCGCTCGGTGAACGTCCGGTCCATCATCAGGATCAGCCCAGCGCGCACCTGCGAGTACTCGAGGCTCGCGCGGTCGAGCCCGCGGATCGCCGCGACGATGATGTGGTCGAGGTCGCGCTCGCCGCCCCGATTCCGCTTCATCGGGTTGAAGCGGAGCTCGAGCGTCGTGATCCCCTGCGAGCGGTATGCCCCGCCGATCGCCGCATGCACCGAGCGCTCGACGGCGAGCGGGCTCGACTGGATCAGCTCCGTCCACTTGTAGATCTGGTCGAGCGCCGCCAGGTCGGCGACCCCCCGCGGGTCGGACACTGTGACGAGCCCGTCGAACTCCCAGTAGTCCTTGACCGGAAGCGCGATGCCCTGCTCGTGCGCGAGCGTCCACATGATCTCGGTCGCGACCGAGCCGCCGAGATGGGTATGGAGCTCCGCGAGTCCGTTCGGAGTCGCCATCGGGCGAGCCTAGCGATGCGTGCTGTTTCGATGAACGGAGGCAGGGAACGGGGAGAGAAACTTCGAAGGAGGTAATCATGGCCAATCCCGTACCCGTCGGAAGCGACGTCTCGGCCGGGACATACCGCTGCACGAACTGCGGCTACGAGCTGCAGGTTCGGTCCGTCCAGTCGCTCCCGCCGTGCTCGAACTGCGAGGGCCCACAGGAGTGGCAGGTCGCCTCTGGCGGGGACAGCTCAGAGGATCCGTATCCCGAAAACTAGGCGGGCATCCGACCTCTACGGGCTCCCGGTCGAGGAGTTCACGAAGGCGCGCGACGAGCTCGCGAAGGAGCTCCGCAACGCGGGCAAGAAGGAGGCCGCCGACGAGGTCAAGTCGCTGCGAAAGCCCTCGGTCTCCGCCTGGGCGGTGAACCAGTCGGTCCGTCGCCGCCCGCAGGAGGCGAAGGCGCTCGTGAAGGCCGGCGACGAGCTGCGAAAGGCGCAGCGCGGGGTCGTCAGCGGCCGGGATCCCGGACAGCTACGCGAGGCGAACTCGGCGCACCGGCGGCTCGTCGAGGAGCTGACGGAGGAGGCACGAGCGGCACTCGAGGAGCGCGGCGCCGCTACGGCCGCCACCGTGACCCGCGTGGCGCAGACGCTGCGGGCCGCCTCCATCGACAAGGAGGCCTCGAAGGCGCTGACGGCCGGGACGCTCGCCGAGGACGTCGAGCAGGCGGGATTCGGGCCCCTGCTCGCCGCCGTTCCGTCCGGCGCCCGGTCGCGACCGCGCCGGGCGGCCAAGCCGGCGCCGAAGGTCAAGCCGAAGCCGAAGCCCAAGCCGCCGCCGAAGCCCAAGCCCGACCCGAACGCCGCCAAGCGGAAGCGGCTCGAGGAGCAGCTGGCCAGGGCGCAGGCCCGGGTTCGGGAGCTCGAGGAACGGATAGAGGCGCTGAAATAGCGTGTGCATACGCGGTTCCGCGCGCTCGGGTCAGCAGGAGACCTTTCCCAGAGCGCCTAGGCCGTACCGCGCCACGCCTGGGTAGGGTCCCCGCCGATGAAGGTCGGGATCGTCGTCCCCTTCTCGTGGTCCTTCTGGGGCGCCGTCGTCGAGCATGCGGAGCTCCAGGCCGAGGCCCTCCGGGGACTCGGCATCGAGACCCGGACGATCATGGGCAACGACCCGCCGGGCCAGTTCACACGGGCGCTCCACCCCCGTGAGGGGCGGGACGGGCCGCCGCCGCCGGACGTCATTCCCGTCGGCCGCTCCGCGATCGTTCCGGCCAACGGGTCTCTCCCGAACATCATCCTGGGCCCCCGCTCGGTCTGGCGGATCAAACGGGCGCTCGAGCGAGAGCGGTTCAACCTGCTCCACCTTCACGAGCCGCTGACGCCGACGCTCTGCATCGCATCGCTTGCGATGGCGAAGTGCCCCGTCGTCGCGACTTTCCACGCCTCGGGCGAGCTCGGCTGGGCGAAGGTCGCGATTCCGGTCTGGGGTTTCCTGCTCGACCGAATCGACGCACGCATCGCCGTGTCGGAGCAGGCGAGGGCCTCGGCGAACAAGTACTCACCCGCGGACTACGACGTGATCCCGAACGGCGTGCTGATCCCGGCCGAGGCCGACCCGGCCGGTCGCGAGAACCGGATTCTCTTCGTGGGGCGCCAGGAGGCCCGCAAGGGCCTGTCGATCCTGCTCCGCGCCTGGCCCGAGATCCGCCGACGCACCGGTGCCGACCTGCGTGTCATCGGCGCCGACCCGCTTGCGGTCAGGCTCTTGATGGCGAAGCTCCGCACGCCTTCCGACGGGATCGAGATCCTCGGCTTCCTGCCCCAGGAGCGGCTGACGGAAGAGCTGCTCGGCGCCAAGGCGATGGCGGCACCCTCGCTCGGCGGCGAGAGCTTCGGGATGGTGTTGACTCGCGCATTCGCCTGCGCGACGCCGGTCGTCGCCTCGGACATCGAGGGATACCGGGAGGTCATGACGAGCGAGGTCGGCCTCAGCGTCCCACCCGGCGACCCCACCGCTCTTGCCGAGGCGATGACGAGGCTGCTTGCAGACGAGCAGGCTCGCTGCCACGCCGGGCTCGCGGCCCGCCGGCTGGCCGAGGAGCGCTATTCCTGGGACGGGATCGGCCGCCGCCTCGCCGGCGTGTACGAGCAGGCGCTCGGACGGGTGCGGGTCGCCGCGTGACGATCTCACGCCGTCACCTCGCGCGTGCGGCTCTCATCCTGCCGGGGATCGCTGCGCTGCTCCTGCTGCTCTGGTGGCGCGGCCCCGACTGGGGCCTCGTCGGCGACGCCTTCGAAGCCGTCTCCTGGCGCTGGGTGGGCCTCGCCCTCGTCCTGAATCTCGCGTCGGTGCTCGTCCGCGCCGTCTCGTGGAACGTCGTGATCCGGCAGGCGCTGCCCCGCTCGCAGGAGCCGCCGTTCCCCCGCGTGTTCTCTGCGTTCGCGGTCGGCCTCCTGGCCAACGCGGTGCTCCCGGGGCGGATCGGCGAGCTCGCTCGGGTCGGCGTCCTCGCCAGGTGGACGCCCCGGGGCCAGGGAACCACCGGCCGGCTGCTGGGAACCGTCTTCGCGCATCGTCTCTTCGATCTCGTCCCTGCGCTGCTCCTGACCGCCTTCGTGCTCGCCACGACGCGGATCCCGCAGTGGGCGGTCACGAGCCTGGAGCTGGTCGCCGTCATCGGCATCGCGCTCTTCCTCGTCGCGATCCTGGTGGCGGGCCGCGAGCTGCGCCCCCTGCCGGAAGGTGCAGTCGCCATCCGCCGGCTGCTGGCGATGGCCCAGCGCGGCCTCCACGTCCTGCGCGAGCCGAAGGCTGCGGCGCTGGCTGCGGTGCTCCAGACGGCCGGCTGGCTGATTCAGCTGCTCGCCGTCTGGTCGATGATGGCGGCGTTCGGCATCGACGAGCCGATCTCGGCGGCGGCCGTCGTCCTGCTGCTGATGAACGTCGCGACCATCTTCCCGCTCTGGCCGGGGAACATCGGCCTGCTCCAGGCGGTCGTCGCGCTGCCGCTCGTCTCGTACGGGGTCGCCTACTCGACCGGGCTCGCCTTCGGGCTCGGCCTCCAGGTGCTGGAGATGTCGGTCGGCGTAGGCGTCGGGCTGGTCTTCCTCATGCGCGAGGGGCTCTCGCTCGAGACGCTGCGCCGGATGCCGGACGAGGAATCGGAGGAGTCGATCGTCGAGGAGCTCAGGCCGGCGGCGCCGCGTGAACGCGCTCGCATGTCCGGCTAGCCTCAAGGGCGTTCTCTCCGCCCGGGAGGCTGCGGCCGCCCTTGCGGAAGGGCTCGGAGGCGCAGTCGAGCTTCCGGTCGCCGACGGCGGGGACGGGACGCTCGACGTGCTCGCGCCGACGCTGGGCGGCGACTGGCGCGAGGCAACGGTTTCGGATCCGCTCGGGCGGCCGATCATGGCGCGCTGGTTACTCCATGACGGTTCCGCGCTCGTCGAATCCGCGCAGGCGATCGGGCTGGGCCTGGTCGCAGAGAGCGAGCGAGATCCTTTGGGGGCGTCGAGCCGAGGACTGGGCGAGCTCCTCGCCGAGGTGCAGGACGCCGATCCTGCGGAGATCGTCGTCTTCCTCGGTGGCACGGCGACAGTGGACGGCGGCGCCGGGCTCATGGAGGTGCTCGGTGGGTTCCGCGTGCCGGTTCGGGCCGCGTGCGACGTGCGCGCGCCTCTCCTCGACGCGGCTCGGATCTTCGCCGCCCAGAAAGGCGCCACGCCTGCCCAGGCGACCGAGCTGGAGCGGCGTCTCCTGGAAAGACGGGCCCTCGCGCCGTTTCGCGAGCTCCCTGGGTCCGGGGCGGCCGGCGGCCTCGGCGCCGCGCTGGCGGCGCTCGGGGCGGAGCTCGTGGAGGGCGCCCGTCTCGTCCTCGACCTCATCGGCTTCCGGGGCCGGCTGGACGGCGCCGACCTCGTCGTCACCGGCGAGGGAACGGTTGACCGGACGACATGGTTGGGCAAGGCTCCGGGAGAGGTCGTCGGCGTCTGCGCGGGGCTCGGCGTGCGCTGCGCGCTCTTCGGCGGCCGCGTCGTCGATCGGCCGGGCGGCATGGAGGTCTACGAGCTCAGCGGCGACCCCGCGCGGGCGCGGGAGGATCTCGTCGCGCTGGGTCGGCGCTTGGCCTAGGTCTCGTCCGGGCCGTACGTCTTCGCGAAGGCCTGGAGGAGCTTCCACGCGATCGAGGCGTGGCCCTCGACGAGCGGCCGGAAGTCCCAGAACGTCATCCCGTGTGCGGTCAGGTCGCTCTCGGCCGTGACTGACGCGGTCCTGGCGCTCTGCGCGATCAGTGCGATCTCCCCGAAGTAGTCGCCCGGCCCGAGCCGGCGCTTCTCCTCACCGTGCACCGTGACCTTGGCGTTGCCGTCCTCGATCACGAAGAAGCCGACGCCGCTCTCGCCCTCGCGGGCGATCTCCTGGCCCGCGGAGAACTGCCGGCGCTTCATCGTCTCCGCGATCTGGTGGAGCTCCTTGTCGTTCAGATCGGAGAAGAGCGGGACGTCCTTGAGGAGCTGGGTGGTGCTCTGGTCGGCCATGCGGGCGAGATTCTAAGCAGGTTACGAGGGACGCACTGCTTCCACCCTGCGGGCGAGCTCCTCGATCTTGCCCTGCGCCGAGTCGAGCTTGTCGGAGCAGAGGCGGTAGAGCTCCTCGCCTCGCTCCCAGAGCGTGATCGCCTCGTCCAGGTCGGCCTGCCCGCTCTCGAGCTGCTGGACGATCCGTTCCAGCTCGCGTTGAGCCTCCTCGAAGGTCACCTGGCGGCTCTGATCGGCGCCAGCTCCCGGCGAGCGAGGCTCGCCTCCGCCGTCGCCTTCGCCCGCTGGCGGCACGGGGCTCTCCGGGCCCGTATTGCTCATACTGTGCCCTCCGGCCCCGCACCGCCAGCGAACGACCAGAACCCCCAGGTCACTGGTGCGTGTCCTCGACCGTTGCGTCGAAGCCGCCCTGTCCGAGCTCGACGTCCACCCGCGACCCGGCCTCGACCTCCTCGGAGGTCCGGACGATCCTCCCGTCGCGGCGGACGATGGCATATCCGCGCTCGAGCGTGGAGGTGGGGGAGAGTGCTCGTAGCCGTCCGTAGGCTCCATCGAGCCGCGCGCGCTTCCGCTCGACCGTGAGCAGCGGCGAGCGGCGCAGCCGTTCACGGGTCTGCTCGAGGCGCTCGCGCAGCTCGTCCGCGTCCGGGACGACGAGCCGGGCGGCGACGCTCGGCGTCGACGCGCGGACGTCGGCGGCGAGATCCGTTAGCGGCATGTCCTGCTCGTGGCCCACCGCGGACACGATCGGAACCCGGCAGGAGGCCACGACTCGCACCAACCGCTCGTCGCTGAACGGCAGGAGGTCCTCGAAGTTCCCTCCGCCACGGGCGAGCACGATCACGTCGACGTCGTCGATCTCGCACAGTGCTCCGATCGCCTCGACGATCGCGGGTGCAGCGCGGGGGCCCTGGACGTACGTCTCTGCAACGACGACGCGCGCCGGCGGGAAGCGGGTCGTGAGCGCGGTGAGGACGTCGCGCTTCGCGGCAGCGTCGTTGCCGGTCACGAGCCCGATCCGGCGCGGGAAGCGCGGCAGCGGCCGGCGTCGTTCGAAGAGCCCCTCTGCGGCGAGCTTGCGCTTGAGCCGCTCCAGCGCAGCCAGGTGGTCGCCGAGCCCGAAACGCTCGATCGACAGCGCCCGGAAGCGAAAGTCGCCGCGCGCCTCGAAGAGCTCCGGCCTGCCGTAGACGTGGACACGCTCTCCGTCGACGAGGTCGAGCCGCAGCGCGTCGAACTGGCTGCGCGGCATCGAAACTCGCAGGCAGGAGCCGTCAGCCGGATCCTTCAGCGTGAGGAAGACGCTCGCCCAACGCTGCTGGCGCCGAAGCTCGGTGACTTCGCCTTCGACCCAGACCGTCGGCAGCCGAGAGAGCCAATCAGCGATTCCGCGGTTGAACGCGGAAACGCTGTAGACCTTCCGATCGCCGTACTGCGCAGCCTCGACCTTCGCCATGCCGCCAGGATGCCAGCAGCGGGCGCAGGCAGGTAGACGGCCCGTTTGGCTAATCGCGTTGGGCGCTAGAGGAGGATCTCGGCCGCGACCTTGGCGTCGCAGCCCTGGCGGACGAGCTCCATCGCGCGATGGAGGTCGGCCTCGCTGTGGGCGAGCCGCTCAGCCAGGTGAACGGGATAGCCGGCCTCGATCAGCTGGTGGAGACGCCAGCTGGCGACCTTTTCGCGATCACTCTGGTTGTACTCGACGATCTCGGTCATCTCTACGCCTTCGATCGGCTCTGATTCGTCTTTTCGTAGACGAACCCTCCCCGTCGAAGTTGGAATCAAACGCGCCAACTGACGCAAATGCGCTAGCGGCGAACGGGCTCGCTCGCCTCCTTGCGACGTGAGAGCTCCTGGAGCCGGCGGTCGAGGACCGACCGTTCCGCCTCCGCTTCGGCCGCAAGCGTGCGCAGCCGGTCTCGCATCTCGTGCTCCATCTGGCTCAGGCGCCGCTGGAGCTCGGCGATGAACTCGTCGCGCTGCCGCTCGAGGCCAGCGGTGACCTGGAGGAGCCGCTTCTCGACGCGCTGGGTCCCGGTATCGGCGACCTGCGCGAGCCGCTCGGCGAGGACGGACTCCGCCTCCCGCGCAAACATGTGGACGGCGCGATCGAGCTCGCGGGCAAGGCGCCGGGCGGCGTCCTCGCGCGCCGACTTCACCGCCGAGTCGAACTGGAGCGCTGCTGCTTCCGCGAAGCGCCCGGCGGCCTGCTTGATCGTCCGCTCGAGCGCCTCCACCTGCCGGCGCTCGATGTCGACGAAACGGGCCTGGATCCGGCGCACCACATCGGTCTCCTCGCGTTCGACGCGCTCTGCGAGCTGGCGCTCGCGGGCCTTCAACCGCTGGCTCATCTCCTCGAGCGCGCGCCGGCGCTCTGCGCCGTGCGCGTCGAGCTCGGCACGGAGCTCCTGCGCGGCGAGCTCCGAGGCCCGCTGCAGCTCTTCTCTGAGCTTCTGGACCGCGGTGACCTGAAGCTCGCCCGCCTCGTCGATCTTCTCGCGGTCGTCCTGGAGCCGGGTCTCCGCCTGCCCGACGAGGACTTTCTGGCGCTCGGCGACCTTCTTCAGCTCCGCCGTCAGCGCCTGGTGCGTCCGGTCGAGGTCGGCGCTCCAGCTGGCATAGCGCTGCTCCACCCGCTCCTGCGCCTCTGCGAGCTTCATGTTCAGCTCCGAGCCGGCCTGGCGTTCGCGCTCGAGGATGTCCCGTCGCCGCTCCTCGGCGATCTTCCGTTCCTCCTCCTCCAGGCGGGACAGCGTGTCGGCTCGCTCCCGAGCCAGCATGCGCTGGATCTCGGCAGTGCTTCTCTCGGTCTGCTCGCGGATGACGCGCGTCAGCTCGTTTCGGGCGCGGTCGAGCTCGGCTTCGACGTCGGCGATCCGCTGCGCCTGCTTCCGTCGGCGGGAGAAGAAGCCCATCGACTCACCATCGTAGGGCGAGGAGCGCGAACGCGAGGGCGACCATCGCGACGGTCAGCGCTCGCAGCGCTCGTTCCGGCCCGACGATCGTGCTCGGAGGGTCGTCGCTCCGGCCTCGCCGCACCGCCCGAACCGGTGTCGAGAGAGCTCGCTGGGCAAGGCTCGTCGCGATCGCGAAGGCGGCGGCCAGCAGTGCCTCGGCCGTCAGCTCCTCGGCGACGACGAAGTAACCGGTCAGCAGTGGGAAGGCGCCCCAGGCGAGGGCGAACCAGAGGTCCGTGTGGAAGAGGCCGCCGAACAGCTCGAGGTTGTACGCGAGCGCGAGGAAGGCTCCCACTGCGACGAACGGGAGGAGCCAGAGCGTCCACGCCAGTGCCGCGCCGATGCCGATCGCAATTGCCCCGCCGATCGAGCCGACCGCGAGCGTCCAGAGCACCGGGGTCGGGATCCGGGTCGAGAGGGGCCGGCCCTGGAGCTCGTCGAGCGCGTGCGCGCCGGCCCCGAGCGCGAGGAAGAACGCCGCCAATGCCGCGAGCAGGCGGTCCCTGTGGAGCTCCGGTGCGAGCGCGGCGCCGATCGCGACGTAGCTCAGGTGCCAGGCCGTGTAGGGGAGGTGGAGGAGCGTGACGTAGTCGCGCCAGCCTCCAGCCGCAAGCGCGTAGAACGCCGGGCGGCTCACACCTTGTGGCCCCACATCACGAGGCCGCCGCCAAGGCTCATCCGCCGCGACTGCACCCCTTCGAGCCCGGCCGAGCGCCACAACACGGGGAGATCGTTCGCCCGGTGGAACTCCCGGATGCTCGGGCCGAGGAACGAGCCGACTTCGCGCCAGCCCGGGGAGATCAGCATCCCCGCGGCGGGCAGGCCGATCCGCACCCAGAGCTCCCACGCCGGACGGACGAGGCCTCGCGGAACGCCGAACTCGAGCATCGCAATCGTCCCTCCCGGCCGGACGACCCGTGCCAGCTCCCGGAGCGTCGCCAGGGGATCGGTCACGTAGCGGAGGAGGTACGTGAACGTGAGCCCGTCGAACGAGGCGTCGTCGAACGTCAGCTGCTCGGCCTCGCCCTGGACGAGCTCGATTCGGTCACTCAGGGCGGCGGCGTCGACGCGCCTCCGTGCCTCGGCCAGCATCTCTCCGCTCTGGTCGAGCCCAACGACGCGGCACCCAAAGCGGCGCACGAGCTCGATCGCCACCGCGGCCGTCCCGGTCGCCACATCCAGCACCCGGGCGTCCGGTTCGACGTCCATCCGGGAGACGAGGAAGCGGCGCCAGCGCGGATCCTGTCCGAAGGAGAGGAGGGCCGCGTACCGGTCGTAGGTTGGTCCCAGCGGGGCGAAGAGGTCGAGAGCCTGATCCTTCACGAGGCTATTTTCCCCGCGTGAGGCTTGCGGGGGAGCTCGAGCGGATTGCCGCTTCGGCGACCAGATTTGCGTTGGGAGAAGAGGAGCTCGCCGGCGTTCTCGCGGCCGAGCCAGCCCAGGGCGGCCGCGTCTACCTGTGCGCCTACCGCTCGGGGGAGGAGGTCTCGTGGCTCGCGCTCGACGATTCCGGCGAGCCGGTGACCGACCGGGAGCGCGTGCGTGAGGCCGCCTCGCTCGTCGCGCTCTCCGAGCTGGCGGAGGAGAGCGCGGGAGGAGGCGAGCTGGACGAGCTCCGCTCGCGGCTCGTCGCGTTACGGCTGACCGAGAACCCCGACGGGATCGCGGAGGCGGAGGAGGCTGTGCTCCACCTCCAGCAGACCCTCGGCGCGCCGCCGCGCCTGGCCACGGCGAGGTACCTGGACGCTGTGGGAGCGGCGGCGAAGCGCTTGGAGGACGCGCTGGGATCGCCGGGCTCGTCGCCCTTCGCCGAGGCGATGAAGGCGTCCGCGGGCGCCGTGCAGTCCTTCACGAGCGACGTCCAGGCGAACTACAAGGAATCGCTACGGTAGGGGCATGGAAGGCGGCTTCGGCTTCCCGATGGGCGGCGATCCCGACGATCTGATGCGTGGGCTCCGTGAGTTCGCCGAGCGGCAGGCCGAGTCGGTCGCCGAGGCGCAGCGCGAGCAGTTCGCCACGCTGACGCTCAACACGGCCGTTCAGCTCACCGCCGCCGCCCTCGGCCAGATGCAGACACAGGGCAGCTCGGACGAGCAGGCGATCGCGTTGCGCGACGCAATGCGCGTCCTCTTCCCCGAGGCAGTCGCGCTCGTCAGCGCCGCGCGCCAGGGGTTCATGCGCGAGAGCTAGGCAGCTTTGTCACAGCGAGATGTCCTCGCTCGTCTGGAGGTGGGCCACAAGAGACGAGTGAAAGGACCTCACGATGCACGTGTTTCTCGCAGGAGGTAGCGGAGCAATCGGCCGGCGGCTCACGCCGCAGCTCGTCGCCCGCGGACATCAGGTCACTGCCACGACGACGAGCCAGGACAAGCTCGATGGGCTGCGGGCGCTCGGCGCCGAGCCGGTCGTGGTCGACGGCCTGGACGCCGTCGGCGTCGGCGTCGGCGAGGCAGTTGCCCGGACCGAGCCTGATGCCGTCATCCACCAGATGAGCGCCCTCGCCGGCGAGCCCGACCTCCATCGGTTCGACGACTGGTTCGCGCGCACGAACGAGCTGCGCACGGCGGGAACCGAGATCCTGCTCGCGGCGGCGCGTGCCACCGGCGTGAAGCGGTTCGTCGCCCAGAGCTACACCGGCTGGCCGAACACCCGCGAAGGCGGTCCGGTCAAGACGGAGGAGGATCCGCTCGACTCCGATCCCCCGCCTGCGCAGGCCAAGAGCCTTGCGGCGATTCGCACACTCGAGCGCGCCGTGCTGGAGGCTCCGCTCGAAGGGATAGTCCTTCGCTACGGCAGCCTGTACGGCCCGGGAGCCTCCGACGGGCTCGTGGAGCTCGTTCGGGGACGGAAGCTGCCCATCCTCGGCTCCGGGGACGGTGTCTGGTCATGGATCCACGTCGACGACGCAGCAGCGGCGACGGTGGCCGCCGTCGAACGCGGCGATCGGGGCGTCTACAACATCGTTGACGACGAGCCCGTTCGGGTCTCGGATTGGCTTCCGTATCTCGCCGAGGAGGCCGGCGCCAAGCCGCCGCGTCGCCTGCCTGTATGGGTCGGCCGAATGGTCGCGGGCGAGGTCGCGGTCTCGTTCATGACTCGGATCCGAGGCTCGTCGAACGCCAAGGCAAAGCGCGAGCTCGGCTGGGAGCCGTCTTGGCGCAGCTGGCGAGAAGGGTTCCGGCACGGTCTCACCGACGAAGCCGCTCGTGCGCCCCGCGCAGCCTGAGCCGGGTGGACGGCGAAGAGACAGTCGAGACCCTGCGGCCGCTGATGTTCTCGATCGCCTACCGGATGGTCGGATCTGTGGGCGATGCAGAGGACGTCGTGCAGGAGGCGTTCCTCCGCCATCAACGCGCGCTCGAGGACGGGGCGGAAGTCCGCTCGCCGAAGGCGTACCTCTCGGCCGTCGTCACCCGCCTCGCGATCGACCACCTGCGCTCGGCGCCCACCCGGCGGGAGACCTACGTCGGGCCATGGCTGCCTGAGCCGCTCGTGACCGACAACGGCGGTGAGGACCCGGCGGCGCACGCCGAGGAGGCGGACACGCTTTCGATGGCGTTCCTCGTGCTCCTGGAACGGCTCCGCCCCGTCGAGCGGGCGGTCTTTCTGCTCCACGACGTGTTCGGCTACGGCTACGACGAAATCGCCGAGATCGTCGGAAAGTCCGAGGCGAACTGCAGGCAGCTCGCCGTGCGCGCCCGTCGCCATGTCGAAGCGGAGCGACCTCGGTTCGAATCGTCCCGGCGGCAGCGCGACGAGCTCGCCGAACGCTTCTTCGCCGCGGTCACCGACGGCGACATGGACGGACTGGTCGAGCTGCTCGCCGACGACGTGGTCGTCTACGGGGACGGCGGAGGCAAGGGGCCGTCCTGGCTGAAGCCGATCGTCGGCCCGGATCGTGTCGCCCGCCTGCTGATCGGCTCGGCTCGGCAGTTCGTTTCGGCCGGGGTCGAGATCCGGCGCCGGCAGGTGAACGGCCAACCCGGTGCCATCGTCGTGGACGACGAGGGCCGCCTTGTCAGCGTCTTCGCCCTCGACATCGCACAAGGTGTCGTCCAGACGGTCCGATCGGTGATCAACCCTGAGAAGCTCGGCCACCTCGGCCCGCTGGCAGACGTACGGGGGCTCATCCGTCAGAGCCGCCGTTAGCCACCCGCCATAACATCCAGTTCGTGGCCCTCCTGAGCCGCGCCATCGTCCGAACGCTGCCGGCCGTTCCGAAGCCGATCGTCCGCAAGATCTCGGAGCGCTACATCGCGGGCACTCGGGTCGAGGATGCATGTCGCGCCGTCAAGCGCCTCAACGCCGAGTCGAAGATGGCGACGATCGACGTCCTCGGCGAGGAGACCACGACCTGGGAGGAAGCCAGGCACATCGGCTACGAGTACGAGAACGTCTTCCGGGCGATCGACGAGCAGGGCCTCGACTCGAACGTCAGCGTCAAGCTCACCGGACTCGGCCTCAAGCTGGACCACGGCCTCTGCCGCGAGATCCTGGAGCGGCTCGTGCGGCAGGCAGCCGAGCGCCGCAACTTCGTGCGGATCGACATGGAGGACTCGAGCTGCACGGACGAGACGTTGCGCCTCTACCGCGAGCTGCGCCAGGCGGGGCTCGACAACGTCGGCATCGTCCTCCAGGCGTACCTCCGCCGGACGCTGGACGACATCGAGGCACTGTCGGACCTGAGCCCGAACGCCCGGCTCTGCAAGGGGATCTACGTCGAGCCGGAGGAGATCGCGTACCAGGGGTTCGACGAGGTGCGCGAGAACTTCGTCCGCGCGCTCGGCGCGCTCCTCGACGGCGGCTCGTACGTCGGGATCGCGACGCACGACGAATGGCTGATCGAGGAGGGAGAGCGGCTCGTCCGCGAGGCAGGGCGCTCGCCGGCCGAGTACGAGTTCCAGATGCTTCTAGGGGTCAGACCGCAGCGAGGCACGGAGCTCGTGGAGGACGGCCATCGGCTTCGCATCTACGTTCCGTACGGGGAGGAGTGGTACGCCTACTCGCTGCGGCGCCTGCAGGAGAATCCGAAGATCGCGGGATACATCGCCTCGGACACGTTTGGACGGCTGCTCCCGAGCCGCAACGGCCGCTGATTTAAGGATTTCGAAAGGTGACGCGTCCTACGCTGTGCTCGCCACGCCGCTCAGGAGAATCGAGATGAAGACGCTGCTCGTACTGCTCGCCGCCGCCCTCGTCATCCCCGCTTCCGGCGGTGCCGGCTCGGCGAGGACGGATTCCGCCGAGATGGAGTTGCAGCTCGCCCTCAAGGTGCGGAACACGCGCTACGGGCCGATCCTCTTCGACGCGAAGGATCGCGTGCTGTACGGGTTCACCCGCGACAAGCGCGGTGGGAAGAGCACCTGCTACAGCGCGTGCGCCCGTGCGTGGCCGGTTTACTTCTCCAAGGGCAAGGTGAAGGCGCTGCGCGGCGTCAAGCAGTCCCTGATCGGCACGGTGCGCAGGCGAAGCGGCCGGCTCCAGGTCACGTACAACGGCTGGCCGCTCTATTACTACGCGCACGAGGGGCCGCGCGAGGTGAAGTGCCAGAACGTCAACGAGTTCGGCGGCCTCTGGCTCGTTGTGAAGCCGAACGGGAGGCTGGTCCGCTGAGCCGCTAGGGAGGAGGCGGCGCGCCGGGCGGTGGGCCTGCGACGTCCTCTTCCTCGTGCACGACATGGCGGCGGCTGTCGTACGGGTCGGCCGCCGGCGCAGCCGCGCCGCGGTCGTCGACGTACCTGCGGCGGGAGGTAAGGACCCCGGGGCCCCACCAGGACCGCCACATCATCATGCTGAGCAGGAAGGCCACGAAGCCCACGATCATCAGAATCACGCCGACGGCGTCCTTGTTGAAATCGGTGCTCTCAGCTTCCACGCCCCAGATGAGAATCGCGCCGACCGCGATCAGGATCAGGCTGACGACAAGGCCCATGGCGTCGGAATACCCACGAGCGCCAGGGTCTAATCCCTCCGAATTGGCGTAGTCGTTGTACCGTTGCGAGTCCTGTGGAGCCGTACCTCGACCCGAACGACCGTTTTCGCCAGCGACGAGCGCAGTCGCGGCGGCGTCGACGGCTCCGCCGGACCGTCGGCGCGACCACGCTGCTCCTCGCCGCTGCCGCCGTCGCGGTCGGGGCCGGAGCGCTTCCTGACCGCGGTGATGACGGGAAGAGCGTCGTGGCTCCGATAGCGGCGAAGAAGGCCGCCCCGCCCAAGCGCACAGGGCCGCCGGTCCCGGAGGAGATCCGCGGCGTCCACGTGACGATGGCGCTTGCCTCCCTCGACGGCAAGCTCGCCGAGTACACACGGATTCCCGGGATCAACACGATCCAGCTCGACGTCAAGGACGAAAACGGGGAGGTTGCGTTCCACCGCCTGGCCCCGCCGCTCGCGAGGCGCATCGGCTCGGCGATGCGCTACTACGACCCGGTCAAGGCAGCGAAGCAGGTGCACGACGAAGGGCTCTTCCTGATCGGCCGCGTCGTCTGCTTCGAGGATCCGATCCTCTCCAGGGCGAAGGCGGACCTCGCGATTCGCACGTCCGGCGGCGCCGTCTGGCAGAACGACGCCGGCCTGGGCTGGACGAACCCGTACGAGAAGCAAGTCTGGGACTACAACCTTCGGATCGCGCAGGCCGCAGCCAGGGCGGGCTTCGACGAGATCCAGTTCGACTACGTCCGCTTCCCCAGCGACGGCGACATCGAGTCCGCTGTCTTCCCTGGGAGGAGGAACGAGGCCATGGGCTTGACGATCGCGCGCTTCGTCCACTATGCGACCAAGCGCCTCAAGCCGATGGGCGTCCGCGTCTCCGTCGACGTCTTCGGCCTCTCGGCGACGCGCGACCTCGGCATCGGCCAGTCGCCCCGCCGACTGTCGAAGATCGTCGACGCGATCTACCCGATGGTCTACCCGTCGCACTACGGGCCGGGTGAGTACGGCCTCGACAGCCCCGTCTCCGTCCCCGGGCGGACAGTCGGGCGGTCGCTCCGCGACTTCCGCCGCCAGATGCGGCGCGGCAAGGCGGAGCTCGTCCCCTGGCTGGAGGACTTCAGCTTCAGCGGCACGACGACACTGTCACACGTTCAGGAACAGATCCGCGCCGCCCGGCGCTGGAAGTCCGGCGGTTTCCTGCTCTGGAACCCGTCCGGCGTCTACACGGAAGGAGCGCTGACCTCGCAGTGAGTCACGAAGCCACGCTGAACGAGCTTAAGGAACGAGTCGGGACGATTCTCGACCTCAAGCGGGTGAGCGCGCTGGTCGGCTGGGACCAGCAGACGATGATGCCGCCCGCGGGCAACGACGCCCGCGCCGACCAGCTGGCGACGATCGACCGGCTCTCGCACGAGCTGTTTGTCTCCGAGGAGACGGGCAAGCTCCTCGACGAGCTCGAGCACGAGTCCGAGCTCGACCCCGAATCGATCGACGCTGCACTGATTCGTGTGACCCGGCGTGACTGGGAGAAGGCGCGCCGCGTTCCGCCCGAGCTCCAGGCGGAGCTCACGAAGGCAGAGGTGCTGGGCGTCATGGCGTGGGCCGAGGCGCGCCGCAACTCCGACTTCGAGGCCTTCCTTCCATACCTGGAGAAGAACGTGGAGCTGAAGCACCGCTACCTCGAGTGCTTCAAGGACACGGGCAAGTCGGACTACGACATCCTCCTCGACGACTACCAGGAGGATGCCCGCAGCGAGGAGATCACGGCGATCTTCGAGCGGATCAAGGAGGTCGTGATCCCGCTGATCCGCGAGGTCAAGGCCGCCGAGCCCGTGCCGTCGGACTTCGCGCACGGACACTTCCCCGTGGAGAAGCAGGAAATGGTCGGGCGGGAGATCCTCGAGCGGCTCGGCTACTCGTCGGAGTCCTGGCGGCTCGACCCGACCGTCCACCCGTTCGCGACGTCGATCTCGGTCGATGACATCCGCCTGACGACGCGGTACTCGGAGGCCGACGCGGAGTCGATCTTCCACACGGCGCACGAGTTCGGGCACGGCCTCTACGAGAACGGGATCGACCGCGCGCTCGAGCGCACCCCGCTCGTGGAGCTGAACTCCATGGTGCTCCACGAGTCGCAGAGCAGGCTGTGGGAGAACCTCGTCTGCCGTTCGCGGCCGTTCTGGCGGTTCTTCTTCCCGCGGATCCAGGAGGTCTTCCCGGAGCAGCTGAACGGCGTCACGGACGAGATGTACTGGCGCTACGTGAACCGCGTGCAGCCGGACTTCATCCGGGTCGAGGCGGACGAGGTCACCTACGGCATGCACATCATCCTGCGGTACGAGCTGGAGCAGGAGATCATCGCCGGCCGCCTGGAGCTTCGCGACCTCCCACGCATGTGGAACGAGAAGATGCAGGAGTACCTCGGGCTCGATCCGCCCGACGACGCGCGCGGGGTCCTGCAGGACGTCCACTGGTCGGGCGGCTCGTTCGGCTACTTCCCGACGTATCTCCTCGGCACGATCGCGTCGGTGCAGATCTGGGAGAAGGTGCGCTCGGAGCTGCCGGATCTCGACTCGCAGATGGAGGCGGGGGAATTCGGTCCGCTGCGCGAATGGCTCGGCGAGCGCATGTACCGCTGGGGCCGGCGCTTCACGCCGGACGAGATGATTGAGCGGATCGTCGGCGGGCCGTTGGACGTCGAGCCGTACCTGGCGTATCTCCAGTCAAAGGTGGAGGCCATTTACGGCGCGCGCGTTTGAGCCTGCTCGGCGAGCACGTCGAGCGGTTCAACGCAGGAGTTCGGTCGGGGGACTTCGACCCGATGGTCGCAGCATTCGCCGAGGACGCCGAGCTGGTCTTCGAGGGCATCCCGGTCGGGCCGTTCTCCGGCCGGGAGGCGATCGGCGCGGCCTACGCGGCCCAGCCGCCCGACGACGAGATCGTCCTGCTCGACGGCGACGGGACGTACGCCTGGGCCAAGGAGCCGGCCGTCCCCGCCGGGCAGATGTTCCTGACCGAGCACGACGGCGAGATCGCCAGGCTCGTGATCCGCTACGACCGCTAGGCGAGGAGCGAGAAGCCGCCGTCGACGACGAGCGTCTGGCCGCGGATCATGTCTGCGTCCTCGGAGGCGAGGAAGATCACGGCGCCCGCGATGTCCGACGGAACCACCATGCGCCCTGCCGGAGTCCGTTTCTGAGCGGCTCGGATCATGTCTTCCTTGTTCGGGAAGTGCTCGAGGGCGCCGGTCTCGATGACACCGCCTGAAACGGCGTTGACGCGGATCCCGCGCGGCGCCAGCTCGACGGCCAGATACCGGACGAGTGACTCGAGGGCCGCCTTCGAGGTTCCGACGAGCACGTAGTTTTCCATTACGCGCGTCGACCCGAGACTGGAGATCCCGATGATCGAGGAGCCCTTCGGCATGGCGGGCGCGGCCACACGGGCGAGCGAGAGCAGCGCCCGAGCGTTGGCGCCGAGCGTCCAGTCCCAGTGCTTGTCCTCGGTCTCAAGTGCCGGCCGGATCACGCCGGTCGCGGCGTTGTGGACGACGACGTTCCAGGGCCCGTGGCTCTCGACCTCGGCGAGGACACGCTCCGAGGTGACGTTTCCCCGGATCAACAGTGGCTCGGCACCGAATCCGCGGAGGTCGTCGGCCGTCTGCTCGGCAGCCGTGTCGTTCCGCATGTAGCCGATCGCGACCCGTGCAGCGCCGAGCTCGGCGAAGCGGAGAGCGATCGCCTTCCCGATCCCCCGCGAGCCGCCGGTGACCAGCACCGAGGCTCCCTCGAACCGCGTCATCCCTTCGGAGCTCGCCTCAGGGCGGCTCAGCGCTCACTCTGAGGTGAGCTCCTGGGAAGCGGGTGGTCGGCCGGCGCGGCGCTCGGCATGCGCTCCCAGCCGATGCGCGTGCGCGGCTCGGGCGGCCCGTCTTCCGCCTTCGACGAGGCATAGCCGAGCCGGTCGAGCAGCTCGATCTGCTCCTCGCCGTACTGGCGGACCGGATGATCCTCCGGCAGCCCCTCGACCAGCTCACGCACGCGCGCGCGGATCTGGTACGCGAAGTGCGGCGTCGCCGGCCCGACGAGCGCGTCGATGTCCTCCCTGGTCGGCTCGGTCTCCACTGAGCCGGAGCGTACCGTCGTTCAGGCCGCGTAGAAGCGCTTGGAGGCCTCGGGCAGGAAGAGCAGCGCGACGGTGCCGGCGCCGAGCGCGGCCACGACCAGCGAGCCGATAATCGCCGAGGAGGGGCCGGTGAAGACGTAGATGACACCCGCAACGGCGCCAATCGCGGCGAGCAGCCCGATCAACGCGCGTCCGGCACGGCTTCCCCGCCAGGCCAGATATGTCGCTGCAAGGACGAGAATCCCGAGGATCGTCGCACCGACGCCGACCGCGTCGTCGAGGGCATCCCAGATGAAGAAGCCCAGCAGCCCCATGAGCAACAGCGTCGCGGCGAGCGCGTACGAACCAACGAGCGCCAGGAAAACTGGAGCGGGAGCCCCGCGTCGTCGATTGCCTGCACGTCGCTCACCGGTCAACCTTACGGCGACCGCACGGCGAGCGCCACGAGTATCCGACCTACCGCCCCTGGCGTGTGTAGTCGTGAACGACGATCGAGCCGTACTGCCGCTGGTCGGTCAGGTCGAAGACGATCTTGTCGTCGAGGTCGTCCGGGAAGATGCGCTTTCCGATCCCGAGGATGACCGGGAAGATCATCAGGCGCAGCACATCGACGAGATCTCGCTCGAGCAGGCCGTGGACCAGCGTGTTGCTGCCATGGGCCAGGATGTCCCCCTCGATCTCGCCCTTGAGGCGCGCGACGTCGTCGAGGCTCCGCAGGATCGTCGTGTTCTGCCAGGTCGCCTCCTCGAGCGTCGTGGAGACCACGTACTTCGGCATCGAGTTGAACCGCTTGGCGAAGGCGGCCGTGGCCTCGTCGTCGGCCTGCTCCCGCTCGGGCCACGCCGCCGCGAAGCCCTCGTAGGTAACGCGGCCGAGCAACATCACCTCGGCCTCGTCCGTCTCCTTCGTCTTGACCTCGTACTGGCCCTCGTCCGGGAACTCGAACGTCCACGCCGTGTGCTTGTAGCCCTCCTCACCGCCTGGCGCTTCCATGACGCCGTCCATCGAGACGAACTCCGTGACGATCAGTCTTCCCATCGCTCTACCTCCTCCTGGCTCGTTTTCCGTACGGACCCACGGGAGCCGCAGAACTCATCGGTAGGGTCGCGACGGTGCGGAGGATCAGCGCGGCCGAAGGGATGCTCCTCGCCACCGTCACGATCTGGGCATTCAACTTCACGGTTACGCGCTATGCGGTGACGCATGGGTTCCAGCCGCTCGCGTACTCCGCCCTCCGGTTCAGCGCCGCGGCGCTCGTGGTCTCGGGGATCACCTACCGCTGGGAGCGCTCGCTGCGATTCAAGCGCCGCCACGGGCTGTTTCTCGCCGGGGCGGCGTTCATCGGGATCTACCTCAACTCGATTGGCTTCATGTACGCGATCGACCTCACGAATGCCTCCACGGTTGCGCTGATCTTCGGGAGCCTGCCGATCGTCACGGCGATCGTCGCCTACGGATTCGGCGTGGAGCGGCTGCACCGGCGCTTCTGGATCGCGGCCGCCATCTCGTTCCTCGGCGTCGCGCTCGTCGCCGCAGGGTCTGCGAGCGGCGTCTCTGGGAACTTGCTCGGAAATTTGCTCGCCTTCCTCGCGGCGGCGACCTGGGGCTTCTACTCGGTCGCGATCGTCCCGTTGCTCCGCCGCTACTCGGTCTGGCGGATCAGCGCCGGCGCGCTCGGGTTCGGCGCCGTTCCGCTCGTGATCACCGGGATTCCGCAGCTGCTCGACCAGGCCTGGGATCTCGAGCCGCTCGTGTGGGCTGGGTTCGTCTTCGCGGTACTCGGCCCGCTCGTCCTCACGAACTTCCTCTGGTTCACCGCGATCGATCGAGTGGGGCCGTCGCGCGCGACACTGGTGACGAACCTCCAACCGTTCCTGGCTGCGTTGTTCGCGGTCGTGCTGTTGTCGGAGGAGCTGACGTGGCTGCAAGTCGCCGGAGGCCTGACGATCGGGCTCGCGCTCGTTCTCGCCCGGCGTCGACCGGCGTTGGAGTCGGCGTGATCGAGAAGCGCGTCGCCGCAGCGGTCCACCGCCCGGTTCGCTCGCTGAGGGGGATCCAGACTCGCGGATACGCACAGGCGTTCCATGCGATTGCCGAGCTCGACGACGGTTCGACCGCGTTCGTCAAGGCGGGGGCGGAGGACGTGACGAGCGAGTTCCTGCGCCAAGAGATCCGCTTCTACGAAGCCGTGCAGGGCTCGTTCATGCCGACGCTTCTGGGCTGCGACGCCGGTAATCCACCCCTGCTCGTGATCGAGGACCTGAGCGCGGCGCGCTGGCCTCCTCCGTGGGACGCCTGCGCGATCGATGAAGTTCGGGCGACACTCAGCGCTGTCTGGTCGACGCCGGCTCCGTCCTGGGTCCCGCCAATCAGGGAGGACCGGGAGAAGTTCGTGGGCGGCTGGGCCGAGATCGAACGGGACCCGGCGCCGTTCCTCTCGCTCGGCGCCTGGTCTGCCGGGTGGCTCGATGAATGCCTGCCGACGCTCCGGGGTGCCGCCGAGCGTGCTCCGATCGAAGGAGATGCGCTGCTGCATCTGGACGTCCGGAGCGACAACCTCTGCCTCGCCGACCGCGGAGCAGTGCTCGTCGACTGGAACTTCGTGCATCTCGGAAACCCCGACCTCGACCTCGCCGGCTGGGCTGCATCGCTGCATCTGGAGGGCGGGCCGCCGCCACACGAGCTCCTTCCGGGCGCAGGTGGGCTGGCCGCCGTGCTCGCCGGATTCTTCGCGTCGCGCGCAGGACTCCCGCCGCCGCCCACGGCTCCAGGCGTTCGAGCGTTTCAGCTCGCGCAGGCTCGCGTGGCGATCCCCTGGGCTTTGCGCGAACTCGGACTAAGATCCGACACATGACGGACTTCATGCCGCTGCAGGGCTGGGACCACGTCGAGCTCTGGGTCGGTAACGCCAAGCAGGCGGCCTACTACTACGAGCAGGCGTTCGGGTTCACCCGTAGCGCGTACGCAGGCCCCGAGACGGGCGTCCGCGACCGTGCGTCCTACGTGCTCGAGCAGGGCGACATCCGCTTCGTCCTCACGAGCGGCCTCCGCGCCCAGAACGAGGTCACCGAGTTCGCCTGCCGGCACGGGGACAGCGCCAAGTCGATTGGCCTGCAGGTCCCGAGCGCGGAGGAGGCGTACCGCCAGGCCGTCCAGCGGGGCGCGCGCGGAATTGCGGAGCCGCGCTGGGTCGAAGACGAGTTCGGCCGTGTCGAGCTGTCGGCGATCGGCACCTACGGTGAGGTCATCCACACGTTCGTGAACCGTGGGGACTATGCGGGGCCATACCTGCCCGGATACCGGTCCACGATCGAGAACGGACAGCCGCCCGACGGGGTCGGGCTGATCGCCCTCGACCACGTCGTCGGCAACGTCGAGCTCGGCCGGATGAATCACTGGGTCGAGTTCTACGAGCGCGTCTTCGGGATGACGAACATCGTCCACTTCGGCGACGACCAGATCCAGACCGAGTACTCGGCGCTGATGTCGAAAGTCATGTCGGACGGAAGCGGGAAGATCAAGTTCCCGATCAACGAGCCGGCCGAGGGGAAGCGGAAGAGCCAGATCGAGGAGTACCTCGAGTTCAACGGCGGTCCCGGCGTCCAGCACATCGCGATGCAGAGCGACGACGTCGTCAGGACGGTCGAGGCGTTGAAGGAGCGCGGCGTGATCTTCCTGGACACGCCCGAGGCGTACTACGACGAGGTCGAGGGCCGCGTGGGCGAGATCTCGGAGGACTACGACGACCTGAAGCGGCTGCGCATCCTGGCTGACCGCGACGAGGACGGCTACCTGCTCCAGATCTTCACGAAGACTGCCCAGGACCGGCCAACGGTGTTCTTCGAAGTCATCGAGCGCCACGGCGCGACGACCTTCGGCGAGGGCAACTTCAAGGCGCTCTTTGAGAGCATCGAGCGCGAGCAGGCGCTCCGCGGCAACCTCTAGGGCAAAGGCTCGGTCAGCGCCCGATCAATGATGCCGCGCAGCGTCTGACGCATCGTCCGGTTCCGTAGGGTGCCATGGACGATGGGCGGCGCACTCTCCCGGAGCCTCCTTGACGCCCTACAGGCACCGGCCCGGCAATCGGCCTCGCTGGAGGCGACCGATCACCGGCCCTGGCGGCTGCCCGAGACGTCGTGGGTGATGGGCCAGACCTGGGACGACCTGCTCTTCGCGCACTGGCGAGCGCCAGCGGACGCGCTCCGGCCGCACCTCCCCGATGGGCTCGAGCTCGATCTCTTCGAGGACGCGGCGTGGATCGGGGTGACGCCGTTTCGCGTCACCGGGCTCAGGGCGCGCGGGCTGCCGCCGCTGCCGCTGATCTCGTCCTTTCTCGAGGTCAACACTCGTACCTACGTCACGGCCGGCGGAAAGCCCGGGATCTGGTTCTTCAGCCTCGATGCTGAGAGCGACCTCGCCGTCGAGGCGGCGCGGCGCGCCTACAAGCTCCCGTACTTCCGCGCCGACATGCGGGCCGACTGGCGAGACGGCCGGCTCAGGTACGAGAGCATGCGTGGCGGCGGTGAACGTGGGGCCCTTCGCGTCGGGTACCGGCCGATCGGCGACGTCATCGACGCCGATCCGAGCTCGCTGGCCCACTTCCTGACCGAGCGCTACTGCCTGTACGCGGAGGACGCAGGGCGGTTGAAGCGGGCCGAGATCCACCACGAGCCGTGGCCACTCCAGCCCGCCGAAGCCGAGATCGAGGAGAACACCATGCCGCCGCCCGGGATCGAGCTCCTCGACGAGGTTCCGCTGCTGCACTTCTCGGCACGCCAGGACGTCGTCATCTGGCCTCTCGACGATGCCTGACGCCGTTGTCGTCGGGTCGGGCCCCAATGGCCTGGCCGCGGCGATCACGATGGCGCGCGCAGGCCGCTCGGTGCAGGTCGTCGAGCGGGCGGAGACCGTCGGAGGAGGGACTCGCTCGGCAGAGCTGACCGAGCCCGGGTTCCTTCACGACGTCTGTTCGGCGATCCATCCGCTTGTGGCCGCGTCGCCATTCTTCTCGGAGCTGCCGCTTGCGGAGCACGGACTGGAGCTCGTCCACCCCGATCTGCTCCTCGCGCACCCCTTGGACGACGGATCGGCCGTCCTGCTCGAACGATCCGTGGCGGCGACGGCCGTTCGGCTCGGAACGGACGGGCCGGCCTACCGGAAGCTGATCGAGCCGCTGGTCCGGGAGCAGGATCGGCTCGTGCCGTTTCTCCTCGGCCCTCGCCCGTTTCCGCGCCACCCGATCGGCGCAGCCCGGTTCGGCCTCAATGCATTCCGCTCCGCCGCAGGGCTGGCCGGCCGCTTCGAGAGCGAGCGGGGACAGGCGCTCTTCGTGGGGCTCGCTGCGCATTCGATCCAGTCACTCCGCCGCAGCCCGACTGCGTCTTTCGGGCTCGTCCTCGCCCTGCTCGGGCACGCGTACGGCTGGCCCATGGCCCGCGGGGGATCGCAGGCTATCGCCGACGCACTCGTCTCCTACCTCCGGTCGCTGGACGGCGAGGTCGAGACCGGACGGCCGGTCGCCTCGGTAGACGAGCTCCCACCGTCCGTAGTGACCCTGCTCGACCTGACGCCGCAGGGTGTGATCGGCGTCGCGGGCCACTGGCTGCCGGATCGCTACCTACGGGCGTTGCGCCGGTACCGCTATGGCCCCGGTGTGTTCAAGCTCGACTGGGCGCTCGACGGCCCCGCGCCGTGGACGGCGGAGGAGTGCGCGCGAGCGGGAACCGTGCACATCGGCGGCACGGCGGCCGAGATCGTCGAGTCCGAGGACGCCGTCTGGCGCGGTCAGGCGTCGGAGCGGCCATACATGATCGTCGCGCAGCAGAGCCTCTTCGACGAGACGAGGGCCCCGGCCGGAAAGCACACCCTCTGGGCCTACTGCCATGTCCCGAACGGGTCGACCGTGGACATGACCGAACGGATGGAGGCGCAGATCGAGCGCTTTGCCCCTGGATTCCGCGATCTGATCCTCGCGCGGCACGCCATGAGCCCGGCCGACGTCGAGGCGCGCAACCCGAACTACGTCGGAGGGGACATCAACGGCGGCGTCCAGGACCTGCGCCAGCTCTACACGCGGCCTGCAGTACGCCTGGATCCGTACTCCACGCCCGCCGACGGGCTCTACCTGTGCTCGTCGTCGACGCCGCCGGGCGGAGGCGTCCACGGCATGTGCGGGTTGAACGCCGCCCGCTCGGCGCTCCGGAGCCTGCAGTGACGCCGCAGCGCCGAACCGCGCTCGTCTCCGTCGTCGCGGCGCTCGTGCTGATCGGGCTGAAGCTCGGCGCAGGCTTTGCGAGCGGCAGTCTGGGGCTCATCTCGGAGTCGATCCACTCGGGAACGGATCTCGTCGCGGCGCTGCTGACGTTCTTCGCGCTCGGCGTTGCCGGGCGGCCGGCCGACCCCGGCCACGCATACGGCCACGGCAAGGCGGAGCACCTTGCTGCGCTCGCCGAGGCGACGATCCTCGTCCTCGCCAGCCTCTTCATCTCCTACAGGGCGATCGAGCACCTGGCCGGTTCGGCCGAGCGAGATGTCGACGCGGCCTGGTACACGTTCCTGGTGATCGGGGTAGTCATCGCCGTCGACACAAGCCGGACCCTGGTGTCCTGGCGAGGCTCGCGCCGCTACGGGAGCGCGGCGCTCGAGGCGAACGCGCTTCATTTCGGCGGCGACCTCGCCGGCTCCGTCGCCGTGTTGATCGGCCTCGCCCTCGTCGCGGGCGGATACGGCAAGGCAGACTCGCTTGCAGCGCTCTTCGTCGCCGTGCTCGTACTGATGGCCGCCGCAAGGCTCATCCGCTCGAACATCGACGTGCTCATGGACACGACGCCGGACGAGGCGCACGAGGCCGCGCGCGAGGCGATCGCCGGCGTCGACCCGCCGGTCGAGCTGCGGAGGCTCAGGTTGCGCAGCTCGGCCGGTCGCCACTTCGCTGACGTCGTCATCGGCGTCCCTCCCGGCGCCGCGGTGGGGCAGGGGCATGCCGCCGCTGACCGCGTCGAGCGCGCGGTTCAGGATGCGCTTCCCGAGAGCGATGTCGTCGTCCACGTGGAGCCGCGCACGGAGGAGGCGCTCCGCGAGCGCGTCCTGGCCGCCGCGCTCGCTGTCCCCAGAGTCAGGGAGGTGCACAACCTTCGGGTTGTGACCGTGAACGGCGGTGTCGAGGTCGGGCTCCACCTCAAGCTGCCCGGCGAGCTGCCGCTGGCCGAGGCGCATGAGGTCGCGTCGCAGGTCGAGCGTGCGATCGGGCAGGCGGTTCCAGCGGTCGTTTCGGTGCAGACGCACCTCGAGCCGCTTCGAGAGGCCGGCCCCGGCGAACGCCTGGCCGTGGCGGACGAGCGCGCCGTCGCCGGGATCGTGCGCGAGCGGACGGGCAAGCCGCCGCGCGAGGTGCGCTTCATCGAGACGCAGGACGGCGTCCTGCTCTTCGTCACCGTGCAGATTGCCGCCAATTCGCTGGCCGAGGCTCACGAGCGCGCGAGCGAGATCGAAGAACGGATCCGCGCCGAGCTGCCCGAAGTCGCCGACGTCGTGGTGCACACCGAGCCGTGAAGTTGTGCATGTTCAGCCCCAAAGGGGCCGAGCTCCAGCGCGGGTGGCCGGGCCGGATCGAGGGCGACCGCGTGATCCAGCTCGCCGCGCAGACGCTCCAGTCGTTCTTCACGGGCGGCGGAAAGGCGCGCGAGCACGCCGAGTACCCGCTCGCCGAGGTCGAGCTCCGGCCGCCGGTGCTGCACCCGCCGTCCGTCCGCGACTTCTACGCCTTCGAGCAGCACGTCAAGGCGGCGCGCGCGAAGCGTGACCTGGAGGTGCCGGAGGAGTGGTACCGCATTCCGGTCTTCTACTTCTCGAACCCCAGCGTGATCTATGGGCCGGAGGCCGAGATCCCGTATCCCGGCGATACGAACGAGCTCGACTACGAGCTCGAAGTCGCGGCGGTGATCGGCGCTGACGGGCAGATCGGCGGCTTCACAATCATGAACGACTGGTCCGCGCGTGACGTCCAGCGCGAAGAGATGAAGGTCGGCCTCGGGCCTGCCAAGGGCAAGGACTTCGCGACGAGCCTCGGCCCGGTCGTCGTCACGCCGGATGAGTTCGACGGCTCGTCGGCCGTCATGGTCGCCCGCGTGAACGGCGAAGAGCGCTCGCGCGGGAATCTGGCCGACCTCTACCACCCGTGGAATCGCATCGTCGAGCAGGCGGGCCGGAACACCGAGCTCTGGCCCGGCGACGTCCTCGGTTCCGGCACCGTCGGGACCGGCTGCATCTTGGAGCACTGTGACGGGCGCTGGCTCCAGCCGGGCGATGAGGTCGAGCTCGAGGTCGAGCGGATCGGGGTGCTGAGAAACGTCGTCGGCGATCGCTCCTAGCCCGGCACCATCGGGCGAGTCTACGAACGCACCGCGCTAACCTTCGCGCCATGCCCACGTACCAGGTCCGCGGCGACGTCCCCCGCAAGCGCCACATCCAGTTCCGCGACAACGGAAGCCTCCTGACCGAGGAGGTCATGGGCCTCGAGGGTTTCACGGGGAACGAGTCGATCCTGTACCACCTCACGTCGCCCTGCCGGATCAAGGAGCTCGGCGACTTCGAGGCGATCAAGCGCGAGGAGTGGGTGCCCGACGCGCATGCCCACCGTCACTTCAAGACGATCGGGACCGAGCCCGAGGGCGACGAGATCTCCGGTCGCAAGCTCCTGATGTGGAACAGCGACGTCGAGATCTCGCTCGTGCGGCCGTCCGAGTCGATGGACTACTTCTTCCGGAACGGCGAGGGCGACGAGGTCTACTTCGTCCACGAGGGGTCGGGGACGCTGCACACGACCTTCGGCGACCTGCCCTACAAGGAGGGTGACTACGTCGTCATCCCGCGCGGGACGACCTACACGTTCGAGCCGTCAGGCCCGCAGCGGTACCTGCTCTTTGAGACGCCCGGGCTGATCGAGATCCCCAAGCGGTACCGGAACCAGTACGGGCAGCTGATGGAGCACGCGCCCTTCTACCACCGCGACATCCACCCGCCGACCGAGCTCCAGACCGTCCGCGAGCGCGGCGAGTTCCGGCTCAAGATCCGCGTCCGAGACGGCTACCAGGACTACGAGATCGACTACCACCCGTTCGACGTCGTGGGTTGGGACGGCTACCTCTACCCGTGGACCTTCAACATCAACGACTTCGAGCCGATCACGGGGCGCATCCACATGCCGCCACCGTCGCATCAGACCTTCTCCGGCCCCAACTTCGTCATCTGCTCGTTCTGCCCGCGCAAGCTGGACTTCGACCCGATGGCGATCCCGATCCCGTACCACCACTCGAACCTCCAGAGCGAGGAGATGATCTATTACGTCGACGGCAACTTCTCGTCGCGGAAGGGGATCGAGGTCGGGTCGGTGACGCTCCATCCGTCGGGGATCCCGCACGGGCCGCACCCGGGCCTCGCGGAGAAGTCGATCGGGATGGCGGAGACGCACGAGCTCGCAGTCATGTGCGACACCTTCCATCCGCTGAAGCTGACGAAGCTGGCGAAAGCGCTCGACGACGGGCAGTACGCCTACTCCTGGTACACCGAGGACGGTGTGCCGGCGTCGTATGACGCCGACCCGGCGGGCGCGACCTCACACTTCTAGACCCGTCAGTCGGGGTGACCGAGGATGGCGTGGGGCCGGTACGGCGCCTCGAGCCGCCTCGACTCCTCCTCGGTCAGCCTCACCCCCGTTGCGGCGATCGCATCCTGAAGGTGCCCGAGCTTCGTCGCTCCGACGATCGGCGCGGTCACCGCGGGCTTGCCGAGCAGCCAGGCGAGCGCGATCTGCGCGGGCGGCAGGCCTCGCTCCTCGCCGACTTCGCGAACGACGTCCACGACGTCGAAGTCGGATTCCTCGTACATCTCGGCGACCGGATCGCTCCCCGACCTGACCGTGGTCTCTGCGCCGTCCCGCGTCCGGCTCCCCGCGAGCAGGCCGCGGGCGAGCGGGCTCCACGGCAGGACACCGACGCCCTCGTCGAGGCAGAGCGGAATCATCTCCCGCTCCTCTTCTCGGTAGACGAGGTTGTAGTGGTTCTGCATGGACACGAAGCTCGTCCAGCCGGCAGTGCGGGCGGTGTACTGGGCCTTGGCGAACTCCCAGGCGTACATGCTGGACGCGCCGATGTAGCGGGCCTTGCCGGCCCGGACGATGTCGTGAAGCGCCGCCATGGTCTCCTCGATCGGCGTCTCGTAGTCC
Organism: Gaiellaceae bacterium; assembly: GCA_035265935.1. GTDB lineage: Bacteria > Actinomycetota > Thermoleophilia > Gaiellales > Gaiellaceae > JACDAN01. Next base: position 32,836 of record DATFOC010000076.1, on the reverse strand, counting down.
CAGCGGTGGATCTGGTAGAGGTCGACGTAGTCGGTGCCAATCCGCCTGAGGGACGCGTCGACGGCGGCGAGCAGGTGCTTTCTCGAGAGGCCGCGGTCGTTCGGGCCGGGCCCCGTCGGGAAGTAGGCCTTCGTCGCGAGCACGTAGTCGTCTCTGCTCGGGAAGAACCTGGCGAGCAGGCGTCCGGTGATTTCCTCGCTGCGGCCGCGCGAGTACATGTCGGCGGTGTCGAAGAACGTCACTCCCGCCTCGACCGCGTGCCGCACGATCGGCTCCGCATCCTCCTCCGGGAGCTGCCAGGCCCGAACCGTCGGATCGCCGTAGCTCATCATCCCCAGGCAGATCCGCGAGACCCTGAGGCCGGACGTGCCGAGGCGCACGTACTCCATCAGTCCGTCGGCCGAGCCTCGCGGTGCACGGCCACCGCTGCGACCACGAGGCCGACTCCGACGACCTCGGGCCAGGATGGGATCTGCGCGAGCACGACGATCCCGATCACGGTTGCAGTGGCGGGCAGCAGCGAGACCATCAGCGAGTAGGCTGCCCGGGTCAGTTTCGCCATCGCCAACTGGTCGAACACGTACGGGATCACCGATGACGAGATGCCGACACCGACGGCGGCGGCGACGGCGATCGGATCGAGGAGCGCCGGCGCCGCACTCCAGAAACCGATCGGAGTGATGACGACGATGGCGATGAGCATCGCTGCGCCGAGGCCGTCGATCCCGCCTATCCGCCCGAGCCGGGCGACGCGGTGGGCGAGAACGATGTAGGCCGCGAACAGGCCGGCGTTCGCGAAGGCGAACGCAACCCCGATCGGCTCGCCCTCGATGCGCACGTCGGTCAGCAGATAGACGCCGGCGACGGCCGAACCGAGGGCAACCGCATTGCGGGCGGTTCGCATCCCCACTGCGGCCAGTGCGATGACCGGAAGGAACTCGATCGCCGCGACCGTCCCGAGCGGGAGGCGGTCGATCGCGATGTAGAAGCACGCGTTCATGACCGCCAGGACGACGCCCATCGCGACCACGGTCCGAAGACCGGATCGGTCGAGCGTGTCCAGCACGCGCCACGGCTTCCGCCAGAGTGCGAAGACGACGGCGGCCGTGACGATCCGCAGCCAGGCGACGCCGAGCGGCTCGACCAACGCGAAGAGGAGCACGGCGAAGGCCGGCCCGAGGTAGTGGAAGACCGCGCTGCCGACGAAGAACGCCTCCGGCGGCGTCCGCGCCGCGGCGCGCGAGGCGCGTGTCGTCGGGAGGACAGCCGCCTGCTGCACCCTGAAATCGTCGCGAGAGCGGCCGGCGTCTGCCACACTTGGACGAAGCCGTTTCGGCTCCCCAGCCTTCGAAGCCAAGGACATCGGTGGCCGTCGCCAACGAAAACCAGCTCCTAGACGAGATCAACCGGCGCCTCCTTCAGGAGCTCCAGTCCGATGCCCGGGTGACGATGGCCGAGCTCGGCCGGCGCATCAATCTCTCTGCGCCGGCGGTCGCGGAGCGGATTCAACGGCTCGAAGGGGCGGGCGTGATCACGGGCTACCGCGCGGAGGTCGATCCGAAGGCGATCGGCTTTCCGATCGCAGCGGTCGTCAGAATCCGGCCGACCACGCGGCAGCTGCAGAAGATTCCAGAGCTTGCTCGTCAGATGCCGGAAGTAGTCGACTGCTACCGCATCACGGGCGAGGACTGCTTCTTCGTGAAGCTGCACCTGCGGTCGATGGACGATCTCGAGGAGATCCTCGATCGCTTCATCGTCCTCGGGCAGACGACGACGTCGATCGTGCACTCGACGCCGGTCGCCGGGCGGCCGCTGCCGCTCGATTTCTAGCAGCGGCTCACTCAGGCGGCGAGCGCGCGCTCGAGCTGCTCGCGTGGCCGATCGGACACCGGGCCGCCGTGCGTGAGCAGGACGAGCTCGATGTCCTCGTCCAGCAGCGGGCGGAGGGCATCTGCCACGTCCTGTCTGGTCATGCCCTTCTCCAGCCAGCTTTCCGGGAGCAGACGGACGCCGTCGAGGACGGCGTCGCCGAAAGCGACTGCCTTGTGCGAGGGCAGGTACAGCGCGCGCTCGCCCGGCATCCCGACGTCGAACACCCGGATGCCGCCGGGCAGCTCGTCGCCTGTCGCGTAGCTCCGGGTGCGGTCGAGTTTGCTCTTGCGTGAGTCCGCCGGCGCCCAGATCGAGCTGCCGTCGTAGCGGCCGGCGATGTCCTCCGCGCTCCGCATGTGGTAGTCAACGGAGATGACGATTGCGGGCGGACCGTGGGCCTCGACGTCGCCGTCGAGCGCGTCCCAAAGGGAGGCGGCGTCGGCCTCGTCGGTTGGCACCTGCGGATCGATCAGCACGAATGCGTCGTCGTCGACGAGTGCGTAGGACGACACGATCTCGTCCCAGCCGAGGCCGTCCTTGCCGCGGTTGGCCGGCTTCCACTCCGGATGTGGGGCAGTCCAGTGCCAGAGGCGCGGGGCGATCTTCTCGACGTCCATGCCGTGCACGCTAGTGCCTACGGTTCGGGGTATGGCTTTTCTGGCCGTGCCCCAGCCATTCGACTTCGAGCTGACGACCGAGCGCTTTCGTGTGTTCGGGCCCGATTTCGTCACGCTGTGGAGCCCAGGTGGGCTTCACCGAGTTGTCGGCGGGCGGGAGGTTCGGGTCAAGGCAGTGCCCGGCGGAGTGGATGTCGATCCGCTCGACGAGGAGACGGGGCGCGTCGTGCTCAAGCTCCTCGGCGGCGAGTTCGACCTCGCGGGGTTTGAGCCCGATCCCGTGCTCGCACCTGAGGTCGCCCGGCTCAGAGGTTTTCGGCCCGCGCTCGCGCCCGAGCCGTTCGAGATGCTAGTCGGGGCGATCACGGCGCAGCAGATCTCGGTGAAGGCGGCCCGCGCAGTCCTCAATCGCTTCATCGAGCGCTTCGGCGTTCGGGCAGAGCGCGCCTATGCGTTTCCGGCGCGCGACGCCGTGGCCGTCGCCTCGCCCGAGGACCTGACGACCATCGGCTTTTCACGGAGCAAGGCGCGTTACGTCCTCGAGCTTGCCCGCTCCGACCAGGACCTGGACGCGCTCTCGTCCCTCTCCGACGATGACGTCAAGGCCGAGCTCACGAGGCTCCCGGGAATCGGCGAGTGGACGGCCGATTGGTTCCTCGCGCGGCATCTCGCGAGGCCTCGCGCCTGGCCCGTCGGCGACCTCGCGCTGCGGTACGCGGTCTCCGCCTTCTATGGTGACGGCCGCGTGCTGACGATCGACGAGACACGAGAGCTCGGCCCCCGGTTCGAGCCCTTTCAGAACCTCACCGCCCACTACCTGCTCCTCGCGAGCCGGAATCCGGGATGAACGTCCGCCGAGAGGGCGACTCGTTCGTGGTCGAGGAGGACGGAAAGCTCCTGGGATCGCTGCGCCGAGACACGGACGGTGTGGTGCTCGAGCTGAAGGAACCCCGGGAGGGAGTCGCGCTCGCACTGCTCCGGGCTGCTGCGACGGACGACGAGCAAGCGGTTCAGGAGTTCGAGGAGGGATCGTTCGGCTCCGTGCACCTCCAGACGGACGACCAGGGATCCGTCGTGAAGCTCGTCGAGCGGCTCGTGCCGCGGGTGCTGACCTCGCGGGAGACCGTTGTCTCGCCGGCGAGGAACGGCTGGATCGCCGTCTACGACGAGGACGCTGAGCGCGACCCGGACAAGCTTCGTGCGCTGGGGCGGGAGCTCTCGAGCGCCTCCGCCCACGTGACGATCACGATCGGCGTCGAGTACGCCCGCATCGTCCACCTGATCGCGATGGAGCGCGGGCGGCTGATGGACGAGTACGTGTCGGTCCCGAGTCTCCGCAACGTCGCTCCCGGGGACGCGATCGCGCTCCGGGCGAACCCGACTGCCCTGTCGCGGCTGACCGGCGCCGAGCCTGGCCGGATCAGGTCGGTCGCGCGAACGGCGGAGTCCCCGGACGAGTTGCCTGCGGCCGAGGACCTCCTCGGTGACGTCGCCGCAGCACTCGGGATCGAAGGCGCCGAGCTCCGGTTCGACGAGGCGCGCGGGCTCCCCGGTGGGCTCGTCGTCGAGCACGCGTGAAGGTCCTCATGCTCCACGCGTTCCCGCTCGGGCCCGAGATGTGGGCGCCGCAGCGCGACGCGCTCGAAGGCCACGAGGTGCTCCTCCCGAACCTCTACGAGCTCGAGGGCAACTCGATCGACGGATGGGCCGAGCAGATCTGGGACGGGTTCGACGACGACTTTGCGGCGATCGGCCTGTCGATGGGCGGCTACGCGGCGCTCGCTCTGGCGCGGCTCGCCGGTGAGCGCTCGCGCGGGCTCTTCCTGGCCGGTGCTCGGGTCGGGGCCGACGATGCCGACCGGCGGGCCGCTCGCAACGCCGCGATCGAGACTCTGCGCGAGCAGGGCATCGACGCGTGGGCGCCGAGCGCGCCCGCGCCGCCCCCGCCCGAGCGGACCGTGGAGGAGCTGATCCGCGCGACCGAGGCGCTGCGCGACCGCCGCGACTCGACCGATTTCGTCCGCGACTACGAGCGCCCGCTCTGGATGGTCGTCGGCAGCGAGGACCCGTTCCTCCCCGAGGCCGAAGCGCGCGAGATCGTCGAGTCGGCACCGAACGGCCGCCTCGAGGTGCTCGAGGGCGCCGGCCACTTCACGAACGTCGAGCGCCGGAACCGCTTCAACGAGCTGCTGACGGAGTTTCTCGCGACCGTCTAGCGGCGTAGTCCACGAAATCGAGCGTCTGGCGAACGAGACCCGGGTCGGCAGCCTCTCGTACCTTCGACCATGGATCCGGGCGGTCGTCGAGAGCACGCTGGATGAGATCTCTCCACTCGGCATCGAGCGTCTCGCGGGCCCACTCGCCCGACTCGCGCTTTGACGCGACGGCCCCCGTTTCCAGCGTGTGGAGTATCCCGCAGTACGAGATCACTGCCAGCGTCTGGAGCCGTGCACTCCACATCTCTCGCGCGCGAAGCCAATCACCGAAGTCGTCAATGACCCACCGAACCTCCCGCCGGAGCTCGTCACCGGAGACGGAATCGACAAGCATTGTTGGGTTCGGCCCCTCGAGCACGATCCCGTGCTCGCGTAGTGACCACCGGACGACGGCGCTGTTGTCGTGGTTGTCCCAGATCGGCTCTGTCGCGCCGTTGTCGAAGTAGAACCACGGCTCACGCTTCGGGTCGGGGCGGCGCAGCCGATCACGCGGGACGTAGGAGCCCTCGAGGTGCTGGGCCCAGTGGCTCGGGAGCTGGAAGAGCCGCTCGTGCAGTGCCCGGAGCTCATGCTGCTCGTCCTCGGTGAGCTCGCGCTCGATGACGACCAGGAAGTCGACGTCGCTGTGCTCGTCGGCGTCGCCGAGCGCGAAGGAGCCCTGGAGATAGACGCCGACCAGCTGGTCGCCGAGCCTGGCGCGCAGGCCGGCAACGAGTTGTGCCAACACGGCGTTCAGCTCCGGGAACGCCGTGGGATTCATGGCCGCTAGGCCGGGACGCCGGCCTGCGCCAGGAGTCCCTTCAGCATCTGCGCGTTCGCCGCACCTTGCGCGACATACCCGCCGTAGCCGCCGTCACCGGGTGAGCGGTTGTTGTTGTTGAAGAACGCGTAGGCGTTCTGCGCCTGCCCGGCGAGCTCCCGCAGCGGCTCCACCCACTCGCGCAGCTCGTCCTCCGGGTAGAGGTAGTCGAACCGCTCGGCGGCGCTCCCGCCGCGGGCGTTCCAGGTCTTCTCGTTGCGTCCGTGGAACCGGACGTAGACCGTCGGGCCGGTGACGGCGAGCAGCGTTCGCGGGACGTTCTTCGCTTCCACCTTCGGTGCGTCCACCACGACGAGCGACATCCCATGCTCCTCGAGGAACGAGAGCACCTCGTCGCGGACGTCCTCCTCGTACCAGCTCGAGTGGCGGAACTCGACCAGCATCTCGTCGTCGCCCATCTGCTCGCCGGCCCAGGCGAGGTAGTCGAGGGAGAGGTCCTTGTAGACGACATAGGGAGGGAACTGGAAGAGCGTTCCGCCGAGCTTCCGGGCCGAGCGCAGCGGCTCGAGTGCCTCGCGGAAGCGCGTGAAGACCTCGGCGCGGAACTCGCGCGGTGGACGGTCGATCCGGCCCTTCTCGTCCACGGGTGCGGCCTCGCGCAGGTCGGTCGGAAGCTGATCCTTCTTCACCGGGTGCCGCGTCATCACTCCGAAGGCCTTGACGTGCATGACGAAGTCGTCGGGCGTCTGCTCGGCCCAGCGGGCGGCCATGGACTCCACGGGAAGCCGGTAGTACGTCGAGTCGAGCTCGACGGTGTCGAAGTGCTTGGCGTAGTACGCGAGTCGTTCGCCGGCCTTGAGCCCGGGCGGATAGAAGTGCTTCGAGAGCGCCTCGTCCGCCCACGAGCAGGTCCCGACCCGGATCCGTTCGGCCACGAGACCAGGATAGTGAGAGGGCCCTCGGTGGGGCCCTCTCGGTTGCGCTCTCTCTAGCGGCGGACTCGTACTGTGGTTCGGCTGAACAGGTTCAGCGCGGGAGCCAGCGTCGCCGAAGTGCAGCGCGCGGGTGGGAGCGTGCCGGGTGCTGCGGAGAGCCGCGGCGTGCAGCCCGGTGCGCTCGTGACGTCCCGTTCCGGCACCGTCGTGGATGCGCGGATGAACGTCGTCCGGTAGCGGAGCCGGATCGTCCGCGTGAGGCAGCCGCGCGAGTTCGTGCGGCCGAAGGCCACGCGGCTCGTCCCGCGTGCCGACCGGCCGGCGAGGATGTTGACCCGGACGCCGCGAACGCGCTGTCCGGCCTCGCTGAGGCAGGCGGTGACACGGGCGTACTTGCGCTTGCCCTGGCGGACCTTCTTCGCATTCACGGCCAGTTGCACCGGCAACCGTGTGTACGACGTGCTCTGCGCGGCGTTCGCCGGGTTCGGGATGCTGGTTCCCGGTGAATACGGGATGAACAGGGCGTTCCACGGATACGTCCCGCGGGTGTTCGGGTTGCTGAAGACGCCGGACACGGAGAAGGCGGCAACGATCAGCGTCGCTCCCGTGGTCGAAGCCTGCTCCGAGGGGAGGCAGATGCGCATCTTCGCCGAGGCGAACTGCGCCTCGGCACCGCTTGTGACCCGGTCGACGAAGATCGGGATCTGGATCGGCGTGTTGTTGAGCGTTCCCTCGATCAGCCAGACGGCCTCGTGGCGGCGGCCCTCGCCGCAGGGGAACTGGGCCGGGTTCACGAACGCACCCGGATCCCGTGCCGTGACGGTGCCCTGGAGCGGCACGCGGGCCCCACCCAATGCGCGGATGAGGACGATAGCCTCCAGGTCACCGATTCTCGTCCCGGGCGCCTGCGTGAGCGTGACGCCATAGCCGAGCGGTGAGTAGATGTTGACAACGGCAGTTGTGTCATCGGCCTGGTCCTGGCCCACCCCGATGACGATGGGGCCACCGCTCCCGGTGGAGTGGCTGGTGCCGGCCACGAGCAACGACGGGTTGTATGCGGCAAGTGCATTGCCTCCGAAAGCCAGCGCAAGAGCGCACGCAGACAGAAGCAGGACGAAGCGGATTGATTTGGTCAAGAGACCCCCTTTCAGTGGGGTGAGACGGAAATTGGGCGAATCAGTTGCGGATTTCTCCCGCGCCCGGCCGCCGAGTCGTCCGAGTGGTCAGCGGGCCGCCAGGAGGCGGCCGAACGGTACCCACTGCCCTTTCGCGCTGAACCGGAAGAGCTTCGCCCGGGCGATCGGGAAGTAGTTGCGGGGCGAGGTGCGGACCGCGACGCCGGGGAGCAGGAAGGGGTTGTCGGTCTGGTTCAGGTGGGTGACCGCCCGCTGGAGCCCCGCCCGGCTCAGATTCCTGCCCGACTTGCGGAGTGCGTGCACCATCGAGTGCGCGACGGCCATCCCGTAGAAGTGGTAGACGTCGCTCGCCTTCCGGCCCGGGAGGTAGCGGCGCATGATCCGGCGGTAAAGGCGAACGGCCGGATCGCGGCTCCAGGTCGGCGACGTCGGGTCCTTGAGGTAGCCCATGCTGATCGTCCCCGCCGTCGCCGGCGCGCTCGTGTTCAGGCGGACCACCTTCATGATCGACGGTTCGATCGAGACGGAGCTGACAAAGGTGCGCGGCCTCCAGGCCTGGCGGTGGGCCGAAAGGAACGCCTGGATCGCGAAGCCGGGTGTCGCGAAGAGCATGAACGTGTTCGCACCCGACCGCTTCAGCTGGGAGATCTGGGAGTTGACGTCCGCGTCCGTGATCTCGTAGCTGCGCACGGCGACGATGCGGCTCGCGCGTCGGCCGAGCCCCCGCCTCAGGCCGTTCGTCAGGTCTCGACCATAGTCGGTGTTCTCGTAGAGCACGGCGATTCGCGCGCCCGGCATCGAGGCGGCGACGTAGCGCCCGTAGATCGCGCCCTCGCCCACGAAGCTCGGGAGGTAGCCCATCGACCATGGGTACTGGCCGCGCTGAGCCTGGAACGTGCTCGCGCCCGTGCCGGTGAAGACGTGCGGGACGCGGACCTGGTTCAGATAGGGGCGAACGGCGATCGCGTGTTCCGTGCCGATCGAGTTGAAGATCGCGAAGACGCGGTCCTGCTGGACGAGCCGGCGGGTCTGCTCGACGGTGCGGCTGACCTCGAAGCCGTCGTCCACGTACTTGTACCGGATCTTCCTGCCGAAGACGCCTCCGCGGTCGTTGACGTAGCGGAAGTAGGCGTCCGCGCCCGGTGCGACGGAGGCGAACGCCGCGGCGGGCCCTGTGAGCGGCACGGTCCCGCCGATGAGGATCGAGTTGCCTGCCACGCCGGGATCGGCGGCGGAGCCGGCGTGGGCGCCCGGCAGCGCGACGAGCGCCGCGAAGGCGAGGACGACGAGTGCCGCTCTCAACGCGAGACCGGCCGGCGAAGGACGGGCACGACGACCTTGGCCTCGCCGAGGGAGACTCGGGATGTGGCCTCCGGGCCGGTGAGGTACAGGAGGTTGCTCGGATTCTGGGCGGTCGAGACACCCGCCAGGGTCAATCGGAACCGCGAGCCGCGCGGAATCGTCGTCGCCTGACTCAGCAGGCGGATGGTGAGGTTTCGCGTCGTCGAGCGCAACGTCGTCGTCGGGACGCCGCCCTGGCTGACCACGATCTCGCCGCCGCGCGGCGTGATCGCCGACAGGACGGCGACGACGTGCGACCAGCCCGTCGGCGTTGACGCCTTCACCGAGACGAGCGCGTGGCCGAAGGTCTCGTTGAGGCGCCGTGTCGGAGCGACGGTGCGGACGACTTTGCCGCCGAGCCCGTCGATTGTCCGGCGACCGCGGAAGGTCAGCCGGAGAACCCTCCGCGCCGGAACCTGCGATGCCTGGTAGGTGCGCGAACGCCAGGGATCCGGCGCGAGCTCGATCCGCGGGCGCCTGTCGATCCCGTTCAGCTGGCCCTTCAGGAACCGGTCGAACCACATCCGAATCTGGCCGAAGTAGTACGCCTGCTCCGCCGGTGGGTTCGCCGACGGTGCGTGGCCGAGATCACCCAGGTACATCCGCTTAGGGCCGCGCAAGCGACCGAACGCCGCAAGCGCCTCCTGCATGTCGAACGCGTAGTCGCGGCGGCCCTGAAGCATGAAGACGGGCGTCCGGATCCTGCCGAGGTCGGCACGGACGGAGCGCTGGGCGGCGAATGCTCGGATCGCGGCGTCGTTGCGGCCCTGCAGCGCGTCGTCCCTGAGTGTCGTGACCGCGGGATCCCACCGCTCGGGCGGCAGCAGGTTGTAGAAGTAGGCGATGAGCCCGGACTTGGCGAGGCCCTGCGGAAGCAGCGCGTCGTAGAGGCTCGTCCAGGTCGTGACCGGGACTGCGGCTGCGAGGCGTGTTCCCGGAGCGGTCAAGAGCTTCCAGACGGACCCGCCGCCCAGCGAGAAGCCGAGCGCGCCGACCCTCGTGTCGCTGACGCTGGGCTGCAGGCGCAGCCATTGGAGCGCTGCGGCGTAGTCGGCCACTTCTCGCGGCCCGACGAGCGACGACTGTCCTCCCGACGCGCCGTGCCCGCGCGCGTCCACCGTGAGGACCACGTAGCCGTTCGGCGCGAGGTGCGCCTCGGCGACAGCGTTCGTCACGCTGCGGTCCTGTCCGAGGCCGTGGAGCACGAGTACGGCCGGCCAACCGCCCTGGGGCGGCGCGCCGTCGGGTCTGTAGAGCGTCGCTGCGAGCGAGACCCCGTCGCCCATGGGCAGCCAATGATCGGTCTTGGCGTAGGCGGCGCTTGCGCTGCCTACATTCCGGGCCATGCCGGCTTCGCCGGTGTGGCCCGGGTGCAGCGCGTGTGCTGCGCTCGCCTGGAAGGCGAAGAAGACTGCGACGAGCAGGAGAAATCGGCGACCCACGGCGAAAGAGGGTAGATCAACGTTCAGGCTTCTTACAATCGATTGATGAATTCGCGGCCGATCGGCGTCTTCGACTCCGGCATGGGCGGGCTAACCGTCCTCCACGAGTGCCTGGTGACGATGCCGCACGAGGACTTCGTCTACCTGGGCGACGGCGCGCGACTGCCGTACGGCCCGCGGCCGCTCGACGAGGTGCGCCGCTTCTCGCTCGAGATCGCCGGCTACCTCGCCGCACAGGGCGTCAAGCTGATCCTCGTCGCCTGCAACACGGCGACCTCGGCGGCGCTGCCGGATCTCCAGGAGCGAATCTCCGTCCCCGTCGTCGGCGTGATCACGCCCGAGGCCCATGCCGCCGTCCAGGTGACGCGAAACCGGCACATCGGTCTGATGGCGACCGAGGCGACGGTGGCGGCTGGGCGGTACGCGGAGCTCGTCCACACGCTGGACGCCGGTACGCGGTTCTTCCCGCTCGCCTGCCCGGAGCTCGTGCCGCTGATCGAAGGTCCCGAGCCGTTCGGGGCCGAGACCACCGCGGCGGTCCGGCGCTACGCGCAGCCGTTGAAGGATGCCGAGGTGGACACCGTGATCCTCGGCTGCACGCACTACCCGCTGATCCGGCCGATCTTCCAGCGCGTCTTCGGGCGCGACGTCACCCTCGTCTTCTCGGCGGAGGAGACGGCGCGAGAGGTGGCCGAGACGCTGACCCGGAAGGGGATCGAGAACGACCCACGGCGCGAGGGTGGGTACCGGTTCCTGACCACCGGCGACACAGACCAGTTCAAGGAGCTCGGCCAGCGCTTCCTCCAGCTCCCGCTGGAGGGGGTCGACCGGGTCGAGATCGCCGAGCTCGAGGCGGCCGCGGCGTGAGCCGGAGGAGGCCGGCGACGTGAGAGCGGACGGGCGGCGGGCGGACGAACTCCGGCCCCTGGAGATCGAGGTCGACTACCTCGAGCAGCCGGCCGGCTCCGCGCTGATCTCCGCGGGGAAGACCCGCGTTCTGTGCACGGCGTCGATTACCGAAGGCGTTCCGCGCTGGCTGATGGGCAAGGGCAAGGGCTGGATGACCGCGGAGTACGGGCTGCTGCCTGCGTCGACGGGGGAGCGCACCGCGCGCGAGGCGAGCTCGGGCCGGCAGAAGGGCCGGACGGTGGAGATCCAGCGCCTGATCGGGCGGTCGCTCCGCGCGGTGACCGACCTGGACGCGCTCGGCGAGCGCACGCTCTGGATCGACTGCGACGTGCTGCAGGCGGACGGCGGCACCCGCTGCGCAGCGATCTCCGGTGCCTACGTCGCGTCGCGCCGGGCGCTCGACCGCTTCGGCCTCGGGAAGGCGCTGACCGATTCCGTCGCCGGCGTCTCGCTCGGGATCGTCGACGGCGAGGCGCTCCTCGACCTCGACTACTCGGAGGACTCGCGCGCCGAGGTCGACCTCAACGTCGTCATGAGCGGCGATCGACGGCTGATCGAGGTGCAGGCGACCGCCGAGGGCGAGCGCTACACCCGCGAGCAGCTCGACGAGCTGCTGGATCTGGCGGCCGCCGGCATCGAGCAGATCGGCGAGGCACAGCAGCGGGCCGTGGAGGCGGTGCTTGCCTGACCTCTCCTGGGCCGAGGTCGTCCTCCGGATCGGGCTTGCGGCTGCGCTCGGCGGGGCGATCGGGCTCGAACGCGAGCTGCGTGAGCGCGAGGCCGGGCTGCGCACGCACCTCCTCGTCTCCGTCGGGGCCGCGCTCTTCACGATGGTCTCCGCCTATGCATGGACCGACTGGCGCTTCTCGAACCAGGAGGGGCTCGTCTTCGACCCGACGCGGATCGCCGCCCAGGTCGTGACGGGAATCGGCTTCCTCGGCGCCGGCGCGATCATCCGCCAGGGCCTGTCCGTGAGGGGACTGACGACGGCTGCCACGCTCTGGGTGGTCGCCGCGATCGGGATGGCTTCCGGAGTGGGCTATTACTGGGCCGCGCTCGTGACGACCGCGCTCGTGCTGGTCAGCCTCTGGCCACTGCGGATCGTCGCGTTCAAGCTCTCGTCGCGAACCAGGCCGGAGGAGGGGCGCCTGGCGGTCGAGCTCCCCGCGGGCACGAGCGCCGTCTCGGTGCTCGAGGCCGTTGAGGGCGCCGGCGCCGACGTGAGCTCGCTCGAGTTCGAGGAGGAGGGCGACAGTCGCAGGGTCGACCTGCGCGTGCGTCTCGCAAGCGGCAAGACCGCCGCTCAGCTGATCGACGCCCTCACCCAGGCCGAAGCAGTCCGCGCCGCCCGCTGGAACCCTTGAAAGCGGTCCTTGCGTCGGCCAACCCGGGCAAGCTCCGAGAGCTGCGGCGCGCCCTCCCCGACTGGGAGATCAGGCCGCTCGGAGCGGACGACTATCCGCCCGAGACCGGGGAGAGTTACTACGAGAACGCTCTTGCGAAGGCCCGGTTCGGCCGTGAGCGCGAAGCCGGTCATTGGGTGCTCGGCGAGGACTCGGGTCTCGAGGTCGCCGGCCTCGACGGCGCACCGGGGATCAAGTCCGCCCGGTTCGCCGGCGGCCTCCACGTGGAGCGGCTGCTGGCCGAGCTCGAGGGCGTGGACGGCGAGGCCCGGGGCGCGCGCTACGTCTGCGAGCTGGTCGCGCTCTCGCCGGACGGGGTGGAGCACCGCGGCACGGGGATCCTGGAGGGCCGGATCGCCGAACAGCCGTCCGGCTCCGAGGGCTTCGGCTTCGACCCGGTTTTCATCCCCGAAGGCGAGCAGCGAACGGCCGCCGAGCTGGGCGACGCATGGAAAGCGGAGTACTCCCACCGCGCGCGAGCCGCGCGGGCGTTGAGCGAGGCCCTGGCCTAGGCAAGGCCCGGGACGGCATCCTCCTCCTCGCGGGCCCGGCTTCTCCACCAGTTGACCTCTGCGCCGAAGACGATCGCGTTCGCCATGACATAGAGCCAGATCAGGAGGATCACCGGCGCGCCGAGGGCGCGCAGGGTCAGCACCTCATCCCGTTGGGAGAGCCCCACGTACAGCGGCAGCGCCTGGAAGCTGACCTGGAGCAGGATGCTCGCCAGGATCGCTCCGGGAAGGACGTCGCGGATGGTCAGGCTCTCGTTCGTCAGCAGGTAATAGGTCGAGACGAGGAAGACGAACACCGCGCCGGTCGAAAGCAGGAGTGAGAGCACGTAGGCGACCCAGCGGTTGCCGGTGAACCCCGGGGCGGCGTCCTGGATCAGCGCGAAGCCGATCGTCCCGATCACGAGGCCGGCGAAGAGCGTCACGAGCGTCCCGATCATGACCACGACCGCGATTCCCTTCCCGTGCAGGAAGGGGCGGTTCGGCCGCCCGTAGACGATGTTGAACGCGGACTCGAGCACGCTGAAGAGCGAGAGCGACGTCCAGAGCAGGAAGACGCCGCCGATCAGCCCGAGCGTGGCAGCGTTGTCGCGGATGTCGTTGACCACGCGGACGATTTGCCCGATCGAGGCCGACGGCAAGATGTTGTTCAGCTCCGTGACGAGGTAGGTGGATTCGTCCACCCGTCCGAACAGCCCGAGCAGCGCGAGCGCCAGGAAGATCAGCGGCACGAGCGACAGCAGCGCGAAGTAGGCGATCATCGCCGCGAGGTGCGGCCCGCGGTCGGCGAAGAACTTGCGGAGCGGCTCGTGCATCGTCGCAGTATGTTCCCGGCGTGACCGGCGATCAGGCCCTGGTGGAGCTGCTCGACGTCTCCGAGGACGTCGTCGCGGCGGTGATCCTCGACTCCGAAGGACGACCGAAGGCGGCAACCGTGGGGGACGCGGAAGCGGCCAAGGCCGCCGAGATCGCGGCGGCAATGCTTGCCTACGGCGACGCGCTGCGCTCCGGCGTCTCGGCCGCGAGGCTCGAGGCGGTGACCGCGGACGGCAACGTGTTCGCTCTGCGGGAGGGCAGCGCCGCGATCGTCGCCGCCACCGGCCGCGACTCGGTTGCCGGCCTCGTGCTCCACGACCTGCGGACGACGCTGCGGAAGGTCGGGCGCCGCACGAAGGCAAAGGCAAATGCTCCCTCGTAGGGTCACGATCCCGCTCGCGATCCTGGTCGGGATCCTGCTCTGGCGGCGAGCGATGCGCCCGAAGGAGTACGTCGACATGGTCTACGACGATGCGTCCCTGCTGCGGCTCGAGCGAGGAGTCGAGGCCGACGACCTCCTCGACGACGCCCGCGAGCTGCTCGAGCTCCTGGCGTGACCGATGACGAGCTGCGGTCGGCTCTCCGCGAGCACGCCCTCCTCGAGGGTGACTTCGTCCTCCGCTCCGGCCGCCGCTCCTCGCACTACTTCGACAAGTACCGCTTCGAGACGAGGCCGGAGCTCCTCGAGGCGATCGGCGCGCGAGTCGCCACGGTCGTCGGCGAGCACGAACCGGCCGCTGTGAGGCTCGCAGGCCCCGAGCTCGGCGCCGTTGCCCTCGCCGCCGCCTCCTCGCTCGCTTCGCGGCTGCCGTTCTTGATCGTGCGCAAGGAGGCGAAGGACTACGGCACCTCCAACCGCATCGAGGGCGCCTTCGAGACTGGCGAGCGGGTGTGCCTCGTTGAGGATGTCGTGACCTCTGGAGGCGCCGCAGTCGCGGCCGTCGAGGCGCTTCGCGAGGCCGGCCTGGAGTGCCGCACGACGGTCTGTGTGGTCGACCGGGAGGAGGGGGGAACCGACGAGCTCGCGCGTGTCGGGGTGCGCCTGAGGGCCCTTTTTCGGGCAGGAGAGCTGCTCTAAAGCGAGAAAACCGCCGCAAACCGCATGGTTGAGCGGAATCGGGATCGCTGTTAGGGTCCTTAGAGGCATTGGTACTGGCATTGACGTCAGGGAGGAGAGTCTTTCGTGACCAAGCAGGAATTCGTGGATCGCGTCTCGCAGAAGGCCAACATCGGCAAGCGCGAAGCCGGTGAGGCAGTCGACGCGTTCCTGGAGTCGATCACCGACGCCCTCCGAAACGGCGAGGAAGTTGCCTTCACCGGATTCGGAAAGTTCTCAGTGCAGAATCGCGCGGCCCGGCAGGGCGTGAACCCCCGCAACCCCAGCGAGCGCGTGCACATCCCCGCATCGAAGGTGCCCAAGTTCTCGGCGGGGAGCCAGCTGAAGAGCGCCGTCAAGAGCTCGATGTAGCACCCCCGGGGCGGAAGTTCGAACGGGGGCCGGAAGGCCCCCGTTCCATGTCTGGGGCCGCCAGTACGCTCAGTCCGTGTCCGAGGTGGAGGCCGTGAACGTGCGTGGGGCGACCTTCGGCGACCGCATCGCGGACGCCGTCGACCGCAAGCAGTCCCAGGTGCTCGTCGGTCTCGACCCGAGGCCCGAGCTCCTTCCGGTGGAGCTCCGGGGCGAACCGCCGGCCGAGGCATCGGCGCGCTTCTGCCGCGGGATCATCGATGCGGTCGCGGCCTACGTGGTCGGCGTCAAACCGCAACTGGCCTTCTTCGAGGCGCTCGGCGCGCCGGGGCTTGCCGCCTTCGAGGAGGTCTGCGACTACGCGCGGGCGGCCGGGCTCCTGGTGCTCGCCGACGGGAAGCGAGGCGACATCGGCTCGACCGCGCGCGCCTACGCGGCGGCGTACCTGGAGCCCCGTGGTGAGGGCGCCGAGCCGGTCGCGGACGCGCTGACGGTGAACCCCTACCTGGGGCGGGACTCGGTCGATCCGTACCTGGCAGCCTGCCGCCGGCACGGCTGCGGGATCTTCTGCGTCGTCAGGACCTCGAACGCAGGCGGCGGGGAGATCCAGGACCTCGTCCTCTCCGACGGCCGGTCGCTCTGGCAGCACGTGGCTTCGCAGGTCGCCGAGTGGGGAGCGGACGTCGTCGGCGAGCGAGGCCTGTCGAGCGTCGGAGCCGTCATCGGCGCGACCCACCCGCGCGCGGTTGCCGAGGCGCGGAGGCTGCTGCCGCAATCCGTGTTGTTGCTGCCAGGTCTCGGCGCCCAGGGAGCGAAACCCGGAGACGTGGCCAGAGCGTTCACGAGCGGACCGGCCAGCGCGCTCGTCGCAGCGGCGCGTTCGGTCATCTACGCCTATCGCCAGGGTGAGGACGACTGGCGGTCTGCCGCCGCAGCCGAGGCCGCTCGCCTGCGCAGCGAGGTCTGGGCGGTTGCGGGATGGTGACGATCCCCTGGTGGTTCGTCCGCTACGGCTTTCCGGCCCTGGCGCTGGCGGCAGTGACGATGGTCGTGCTGCTCGCACGGCCGGCGCTCCATGGAGGTGAGGCGGCGCAGCCGACGGTGACGGCTCAGCAGGTCGAGGAGGCGCCGAAGAAGGCGGGCGTCAAGCTCGCCCCCGCCTCGACGTATGCAGTCCGTAGCGGCGACACGCTTGCCTCGATCGCGGAGAAGTTCGGCACGACGGTCGACCGCCTGATGGAGCTGAATCCAGGGGTCGACCCTACGGCTCTCACGGTCGGCATGCCGATCCGCGTCGACTAACCTAGGCCCGTGAAGCGACTGGCGGTCCTTGTCGCTGTCCTTGCCTGTTCGACCTCAGCCGCGTCCGCGGCGACTCCTGAGGTCGACGCTCGCGCCTACCTCGTGCAGGAGGCGCAGACGGGCGAGGTGCTGCTTGCCCGCCGGGCTCACGATCGGCTGCCGATCGCGAGCATCACGAAGCTGATGACCGCCTTGCTTACCGTGGCCCACGCGAGGCCGAACGAGCTGGTGACTGTCGATCCAGACGCCGTCGGCGTGACCGGGTCGACGATCCGTCTGCGCGCCGGGGAGCGGATCCGCGTCCGCGAGCTGATGGCGGCCGCGCTGATTCAGAGCGCGAACGACTCGGCCGTTGCGCTAGGAGAGTTCGTCGGGGGTCGGGTCGGGGAGCCGTTCCCGACGCTGATGAACAACACGGCCGGCAGCATCGGGCTTCCCGACACGCGCTTCGTCCGGCCGGATGGGCTCGACGCGCAGGGCCACTACTCGAGCGCTCGGGACGTCACGAAGCTCGCGATGGCCGCCATGCGCGAGCCGATAATCCGTCAGCTGGTGCGCCAGGAGTCGGCTTCGATCTCCGGCGGCCGGACGCTCCACACCTGGAACGACCTCCTGGGCGAGTTCCCGGGCACCTTCGGCGTCAAGACCGGCCACACCTCCGGCGCCGGGTGGAATCAGGTCGCGGCAGCCCGCGGCAACCACGTGACGATCTACGCGACGATTCTCGGAAGCCCGTCGCGCGCCGTCCGCAACGCGGACCTCGAGGAGCTGCTCGCCTGGGGCATGTCGCGGTACGCGTTCGTGCCGCTCGCGTCGGCGGACCGTGTCTATGGCCGGATCCCCGCGGAGTGGGGCTCGGAGCCGGTTTCCGTCGTCGCCGCGCGGCCGATGCGGAGACCGGTCCGGATCGGGCGGCCGCTGGTGGAGCGCGTCGTCCTGCCGTCCCGGCTCGACCTTCCCGTCC
The DNA here is from genome assembly GCA_035265935.1 of Gaiellaceae bacterium. Classification (GTDB taxonomy): domain Bacteria; phylum Actinomycetota; class Thermoleophilia; order Gaiellales; family Gaiellaceae; genus JACDAN01. Next base: position 15,146 of record DATFOC010000076.1, on the reverse strand, counting down.
GCGAGGGACAAGTCGTCGGCGAGGTCCGCTTCTACGACCGCAAGCGTCTCCTCGGACGGACGCCGCTCATCGCGGCCGAGGCGCGCGACGACCCTGGCTTCTTCGACCGCACCGGCTGGTATGCGGGTCGCACACTGGATCACATTGGAGGCTGGTTTAGGTGACCATCCCGGCAACGCCCTCCGTGTCCCTGGCGGCTGCAAAATCACCTCACGCGCGCCCCTCGGTCGCGCACATATCCCTTGGATATGCACGCGCCCTTCCTGGCAGGCCTGAGGCGTTTTTCGCACGCCAGGAACGCGGCAACGTCACCGGGAGGGTCACATGATCGTGACGGTGACCATGAACGCGGCCCTCGACCGCACGGTGACGGTCCCCAACTTTCAGCCCGGCCAGCGCCACCGAGCGAGCGCCGGCCTGACGCTCGCCGGCGGCAAGGGAGTCAACATCGCCCGCGCGCTGAAACGGATGGACGTCCCAGTCGTTGCCACCGGGCTGGCAGGCGGCCGCACCGGCGCGCGGGTCGTCAGCGAGCTCACCCGCGAGGGGATCCTCAACGACTTCGTGCGAATCGGCGAGGAGTCGCGAACCTCCACGGCCGTCGTCGACCCGACCGGCGGCACGTACACGGAGATCAACGAGTGGGGGCCGCACGTGACGCCGGAAGAGCTCGAGCTCCTGTTGGAGAAGGTCCGCTACCTCTCGCGCGGCGCTGACGCGGTCGTCTTCGCAGGCACGCTGCCGCGCGGTGTGGAAGAGGGCTTCTACGCGGAGGCGATTCGCGAGCTGGAGCGGCGCGGGATCCGGGCGATTCTCGACGCGGAGGGACAACCGCTCCGGCTCGGAACGGAGGCGGAGCCGTTCCTCGTCACGCCGAACGAGCGGGAGGCCGAAGGGCTCGTCGGGCAGGAGTTCCACGACCCGCAGGACTTCGTCCAGGCGCTCGACCACATCTCCGACCTGGGCGCCAGGAACGTCCTGATCACGCTCAGCTCGGGCTGCTACGCGCTGCTCCGGGCGGAGCGCGAGGTCGAGCGGTTCCACGCCGCGGTGCCCGAGGTCGCGACGGTCTCGCCGGCCGGGTCGGGCGACGTGCTCCTGGCCGGCTACATGGCCGCGCGGCTCGACGACCTCGCTCCCGAGGAGGCACTCCAGCGGGCGGTCGCGGCCGGAGCCGCTGCGGTCCAGGAGGTCGGCGCCGGCCGGTTCGAGCCGCGCGAGCTGACGCGACTCGCCGAAGGCGTGAAGATCGAGAAGCTCGAGCCCGTTCCCTCGGAGTTGTGATGACGCGGGCGGCGCTCATCGCGGCGGCCGCCCTTCTCTGCTCCGCCTGCGGGATCGGTGACGACACTGCACCGACTGCCGCGCTGTCCTCCAAGCACCTCGTCTACACGAAGGCCGTCGGAAAGCCACAGAAGGCGGTCTGGATCGGCGACGTCAACGGCACCCGAATGAGACGACTGGCGCTCGGGCACTACGGGCTGGTCTCGCCCGACGGCCGGACGATCGCGATCTCGCGGCGGGGCGGGATCTACACGGTCGACCCCAACGGCCGCGGCGAGCGCTTCATCGCTTGGGCGAAGCCGGCGGGATGGCTACCCGACTCCGGCCATCTGCTGGCCTTTCAACGAAAGGCATTCGTCAACATCGACCTGGAGGATCGAAGCGTCGACATGATCGAGGGGCGTGAGGTGACCACGTGGAGCATCTCGCCGGACGGAGCCACGCTCGCGTACGACGTCTACCTCCCTCGGCCGCCCTCCGGCGAGTGCGGGTTCGACATCTACAGCGCCCAGATCGACGGGAGCTCGAAACGTCGCTTGACCACGGGTGGTCGGAGCAGCCACCCAGTCTGGGGGACAGACTCGATCGTCTTCGCCTACCGGCCGGTGGGCACCGGTTGCTTCAAGCCGCGGATCTGGCAGATGGGGACCAAAGGAGGGCAGCGGGCGCCCGTAATGCGGACGCTTCCGAATCGGTTCGCCGAGCTCGGTCGATACGGCGTCAGACCATTCGCCTGGGTCTCCCGCTCGCCGCTCCTCCTCGCGACGATTCCCACGGAGTGGGGCGCGGAGCTCGCACTCGTGAACAGGCACTCGGGTCGAGCCCATGCTGTGGACCTCGACCGCCGGACGCGGCGAGAGCAGCCCATGTACGCCGACCATCCGTCTCGGGACGGGCGCAACGTCGTCGGCGCGGCCTGCCGCGCCGAGTTGCCGTGCACGATCCGCATTTACTCGGTCGCAGCCCTCCGGGCGCGCGAGCTGATCACCGGTGCAGTCGCCTACCCCCATTGGAACCGCTGATAAGGAGGGCTTGGCGAAACGACGACTGTGCCGCAGGGCCGCCGCGCTGCTTCGCCCCGAGGTCTGCGTCCTCAGTTCGCGCCCGTATCTCATCGATACGAACGCTCCCTGCGTCCTTGCCTCGGAACGAGCATCGCACGCCTGCGACGAGCGACGTTCCACCAAGCCCTCCCGATGCCGTCAAGGCCCGCTGTTACGATCGATTCTCGATTGAAAGGGATTGACACAGCGAGGTCTTTCGGCCCAGGCCAACCGCGAGGAGCCTGGGCCTTTGTGCTTCTAGGAGGAGCCCATGGAGATTGAGATCGGGCGAGGGAAGAAGGCGCGTCAGGCCTACGGCTTCGACGACATCGCGATCGTGCCGAGCCGACGGACGCGAGACCCACAGGACGTCGACATCGGCTGGAAGCTCGGCCCGCACCTGCTGGAGCTGCCGCTGCTCGGCTCCGCGATGGACGGGGTGGTGTCGCCGGAGATCGCGATCAAGCTCGGGGAGCTCGGAGGCCTGGGCGTCCTCAACCTCGAGGGGATCTTCAGCCGCTACGACGACGCGGACATCCAGCTGACCAAGATCGCCAAGGCGCCCAAGGAGAAGGCAACGGCGATGATGCAGAAGATCTACGAGCAGCCGGTCGAGCCCCGGCTGATCGCGCGGCGGATCGAGGAGATCAAGTCGAGAGGCGTCCTCGTCGCCGGCTCGCTGACGCCTCAGCGGGTCCGCGACCACTACGAGATCGCGCTTGCCGCCGGGCTCGACGTCCTCGTCATCCAGGGAACGGTCGTCTCGGCCGAGCACGTCTCGTCCAACGGGGCCGCCCTGAACCTGAAGGAGTTCATCGCGGAGATCCCGATTCCGGTGATCGTCGGCGGCTGCGCCTCGTACCAGACGGCGCTGCACCTGATGAGGACGGGCGCCGAAGCGGTGCTCGTCGGCGTCGGGCCGGGAGCGGCGTGCACGACACGCGGCGTGCTCGGCGTCGGTGTTCCACAGGCGACGGCGATCTCGGACGCCAGCGCGGCACGTGTCCAGCATCTGCTCGAGACCGGCAACTACGTGAACGTGATCGCCGATGGCGGGATGCGAACCGGTGGCGACATCGCGAAGGCGATCGCCTGCGGCGCCGACGCCGTCATGGTCGGCTCACCGCTCGCCCGCGCCAAGGAGGCGCCAGGCCGCGGCTACCACTGGGGGATGGCGACGTTCCACCCGACGCTTCCCCGCGGTGCCCGCGTGCAGGTCGACCAGCCCGCCACGCTGGAGGAGATCGTGATCGGCCCGGCGACCGAGAACGACGGAACGCTGAACCTGATGGGGGCGTTGCGCACCGCCATGGCGACCTGCGGCTACGAGTCGATCCATGACTTCCAGAAGGCCGAGATCATGCTGGCGCCGGCGATCAAGACCGAGGGCAAGGGGCTCCAGAAGGCGCAGCAGATCGGGATGGGCTAGTGGGGCAAGTTGTCCCGCTTCCGGAGCGCGAGCCTTCAGTCGAAGACCGGCCGGTCCTGGTCGTGGACTTCGGCGGCCAGTACTCGCAGCTGATCGCCAGGCGCGTCCGTGAGGCTCGGGTGTACTCGGAGCTCGTCTCACACCGAACGCCGGCGCAGGCGATCCGGGCGCGGAACCCGCGTGCCCTGATCCTCAGCGGCGGGCCGGCATCCGTGTACGCCGACGAGGCGCCCAAGCTCGACGAGGCGGTTTGGGAGCTCGGGATCCCGACGCTCGGCATCTGCTACGGCATGCAGCTGATGGCGCTCGATCTCGGCGGCAGGGTGGAGCGGACCGGCGGCTCCGAGTTCGGCCGCGCCGACCTTCGCTCCGCCGGCGGCGCGTTGCTGGAGGACACACCCGAGGAGCAGGTCGTTTGGATGAGCCATCGCGATTCCGTCACCGCGCCGCCGGAGTACGCCCAGGTGACGGCGTCCTCGCCGTCCACGCCCATCGCGGCCTTCGAGGCGCGCGAGCGCGGCCTCTACGGTGTCCAGTTCCACCCCGAGGTGGTGCACACGGCGCACGGACAGGATGTCCTCAAGAACTTCCTCTACGGCGTCGCGGAGGCGCCGCCCACCTGGACCGCGGCCGCGGTGATCGAGGAGCAGGTCGAGCGCATTCGCGCGCAGGTCGGCTCCGAGCGCGTTCTCTGCGCGCTCTCCGGCGGGGTGGACTCGGCGGTGGCCGCGCTGCTCGTGCACAAGGCGATCGGCGACCAGCTCACCTGCGTATTCGTCGACCACGGGCTGTTGCGAAAGGAAGAGGGAGCGCAGGTTGTCGAGACCTTCCAGGGCCACTTCAACGTCCCGCTCGTCCATGTAGAGGCCCAGGACAGGTTCCTCGACCGGCTCGACGGCATCGACGACCCGGAGGAGAAGCGCAAGCGCGTAGGCGAGGAGTTCATCCGCGTGTTCGAGGACGAAGCGAAGCGCCTTGGGCGGATCCGCTACCTCGTCCAGGGCACGCTCTACTCGGACGTGATCGAGTCGGGCGGGACGGAAGGTGTCGCGGCGATGATCAAGTCGCACCACAACGTCGGCGGCTTGCCGGAGGAGGTCGACTTCGATCTCGTCGAGCCGCTGCGGCTGCTCTTCAAGGACGAGGTGCGCCGCGTCGGCGAGGAGCTCGGCCTCCCCGAACGGATGGTCTGGCGCCAGCCGTTCCCAGGCCCGGGCCTCGCGATCCGCATCATCGGCGAGGTCACGCGTGAGCGGCTGGAAATCCTGCGCGAGGCGGACGCGATCCTCCAGGAGGAGGTCCGGCGCGCCGGGCTCTACCGCGACTTCTGGCAATCCTTCGCCGTGCTGCCGGCAATCCGCTCGGTGGGCGTGCAGGGCGACGAGCGGACGTACGCGTACCCGATCGTGATCCGGGCGGTCACCTCCGAGGACGCCATGACCGCGGACTGGGCGCGTCTGCCCTACGACCTGCTCGAGACGATCTCGAGCCGGGTCATCAACGAGATCCCGGGCGTGAACCGCGTCGCGCTCGACATCTCCTCGAAGCCGCCCAGCACGATCGAGTGGGAGTAAGCCGGCGCGCTCCTGGGAAGGAGTAGCGCGATGGTCTACCGGCTGGTCGGCTTCTGGGTACTGCGGCGCGCGTTCCGGATCCTCACGGCGGACGATCCGCGCCCGCTGCCGGCACGGCTGACGCAGGGTGCGAGGCGCATTCTGCTCGGCGCGGCGATCACCCTCGCGCTGCTCGTGCTCGGGGCGATCGTCATGCTCGTGCTCTTGGTCGCAGCCATTGCCTGAGCGTATGATCGGCGCCCGTGGCACGCACCGTTCGCTCGCCTGACGGCAGGACCTGGGCCCTCGAGCGCATCTCGCAAGGCAAGTCGTTCGCGGAACGACGACAGGAGCCGTTCTTCTGGCCCAGCCTGATCGCCACCGCGATCATGCTGGTGTTCATCGTCCGGCTGATCTCGGTCGACGGCGCCGGCTGGTTCACGTGGGTCGTAGTCGTCCCGCTTTTCGTGATCTGGCTCCTGGAGCGCGGGCTCAGCTTCGCGCGGCCGAACATCCGCGCGCACACCGATGGGCCGCCCGCGGAGACGCACACCTGGCGCACGACACACCGCATCGGCCTCGGCCGGATCGAGAACCGGATCGCCGAGCAGATCGAGCAGGGACATCTCGAGGCGGAGCCGGCGGGCGCAGTCCTGATCGGGATCTAACCGAGTCTCCGTGGACTTCCGCGACGTCCTGACCCGGCGGCGGAGCGTCCGAACCTACGCCGAGCGAGAGGTGCCGCATGAGGTGCTCGAGCGGATCGCGGACGCGGCCGTCGTCTGGGCGCCGAGCGCCGGCTTCTCTCAGGGTCTTCGCATCGTCGTCGTCACGGATCCGGAGACCCGGAAGGAGATCGCAACGGCCGCGAAGGAGGACGAGCTCACCGCGCAAGGCCGACAGCGCTGGAAGGCGGCCGCACCCGTCCACATGGTCGTCCTTACGCGCGAGGACGACTACCACGACCGGTATCGGCAGCAGGACAAGCTGAAGATCACCGGCGGGCGGGAGATCGAGTGGCCCGCCCCGTACTGGTTCGTCGACGCCGGCGCCGCCGCGATGACGCTGATGCTGGCCGCGATCGACGAGGGCCTCGACACCGCGATCTTCGGGGTCACCGACCTCGAGGGACTTTCGAAGACCCTGGGGCTGCCGGAAGACGTCCGCTTCGTCGCGGTGGTGACGATGGGCTACCCGGCGGGAACGGACGATCAGCCGAGCGCCGGGGCCAGCGTTTTCACCCGGCGCCGGAAGGCGCGCGACGACGTCGTCCGCTGGGAGCGCTGGTGAGACTCGACCACTGTGTGATCGCCGTCTCCGACTGGGGGCGCTCGAACGCGTTCTACCGCGACGTGCTCGGCGCTGAGATCGTCCAGCGGGACGAGTGGTTCGGCTTCTACGTTTTCGACGACTGGCAGCTCAATGTCCATGGGCCCGGGTTCGAGGGGCTCAACGCGCAGCTGCCGGTCAAGCCCGGCAACAGCGACCTCTGTTTCCGTTGGGACGGGACCATCGAGGAGGCGGTCGAGCATCTTCAGCGGCTCGGAGTGCCGATCGAGGCGGGGCCTCACTCGGCGGAGTTCCCCCGCGGCCGGATCACGAGCGTCTACTTCCGCGACCCGGACGGCAGCCTGCTCGAGTTCCTCTCATACGACTGAGCGCTCGACCGTGAACACCGGGTAGCGGGCCCGCACCTCGTCGATGTAGCGGGCGAGCCGGTCGGCCAGCGCGGGATCCTCGAACTCGAGCACGTTCTCCGCGTTCAGCTCACCCGACCGCGACAGGTTGAAGCTCCCCGTGAAGACCGTGTCGTCCGCAACGGTGACCTTCGCGTGCATGAAGTCGTGGAGCGTTCCCGGTCCCCAGGGCGTCGAGCGCTTGCCCGAGAACGGCGCCTGCATCACCCGCTCGAGCAGCGGCAGCTTCCACGAGATGTTGCCGTTCTGGCGCCACTGGTAGATGACGCCCTGAACCTGGGGTTGGTCGACGCAGCCGGCGATGTCGAGCGCGCCTTCTGAGATCTTCTCCGCGAGCGTCGAGAGGACGGGAGCCGCGGTGATGACGGGTGACGCGATCCGCACGCGCCTGCGCGCCCGTCCGATCGCCTTGCCGATCCGGTGCGACAGGCCTTCGCCGTTCCCCGGCGCGAACCACGGCCGCACGCGGAGGTTCCCGACGGGCACGGGCCGCGGGGTGACGAAGCCGCTGCGTTCGACCGCGCCCGTGTCCCAGAGCTCGTCGAAGTTCTCGGTGAAGCGCACGGCCAGCTCGCGGGACTCCGCGATCACGATCACGTTCTCCTGCCGTAACCACGAATCCTCGGTCCAGTTGGTCGAGCCCGTCCAGACCGACTCGTTGTCCCGCACGACGTACTTGTGGTGCATCAGGTCCGGCACGCCGGCGATCGCCCGTACGGGCACCTCGAGAGACGCGATCAGCAGCCCGTCGGGCTCGGGCGGCGGCGGCACGGGGATCGGGTTCCGGTGGTCGAGGTTGTAGACGAACCGCACAGTCACGCCTCGTGCCGCTGCCGCCTTGATCGCGCTGCCGACGATCCCGGCCGTGTCGCCGTCGAGATTGAAGTCGTAGTGGGCGAAGTCCAGTGTCGACCGGGCACCGCCCACAAAGGCGGCGATCTGCTCCGCCACCGCGACGGGGGTCTGGCCCCCGTCGGTCAGCGTTCTCACCTCGAGCACGCCGCGCATCTTCCCGGATGCCGGTGCCTGCGCGGCCGGCGAGGGCTAGTCGTCGGACCGGAACTTTCGCGCCGCTGCCGCGCCGGCGATGGCGACACCGGCAGCCGCGAGCCCGGCGACCACCCATGGTGTTCTGCTGCGCCGCGACTTCGTCGGGACACGGATACGCATGCTTACCTCCTCGGAAGTGTCTGTTTCTGATTCCGACCTTCGCCGACCCCTAAACGTTCGTGCGTTCGTGCGACGGCTCGCCGCGGCGCGGATCGGCCGGACGTTCAACCAGTACGCGGAGTCGGCCGTCTGTCGCGACCGGCTCGGCGGGTATCTCGAGCGGCGCCGAGAGGCGCGTTACGTCCTCGTCGGCGAAGCCGCCGGCTATCGCGGCGCGCGCGTGAGCGGGATCCCGTTCACGTCCCAGCGCCAGCTGACCGGAACCGGGCCTGCGGAGGCGACCGCGACGATCGTCCAGCGCACGCTCGACGAGCTCGGAATCGCGGACGACGTGCTGCTCTGGAACGTGGTGCCGAGCCATCCGGGGACGGTTGGCGCGAACCGGCGGCCGACGACGGTCGAAATACGTGGCGGCATGCCGTTTCTCGAGGAGTTGCTGGTCGGCCGGGTCCCGATCGCCGTCGGCCGTGTGGCGCACGCCGTGCTCGGCGGCGAGTACGTCCGGCACCCCTCGCACGGTGGTGCCGCCGAGTTCACGGCCGGTCTCCTGCTATCCATCCAGCGGTGAATCGCATTCTGATCGTCGGGATCGCCATCGTCGTGGCTGCTGGGCTGTACCTCGTGTTCCGCCCGGACGACACCGACGAGCCGACGGCGACCCCGCCTCCGGCGACCACCGAGGCGACCACCACGGGGACGGCCACCGCTCCTCCGCCGCCTCCGCCCGGGCGGCCGCCTCCGGCACAGGTGCGGATCGTCGTTCGTGGCGGCCTTCCCGTCGGCGGCCCCCGCCGCATCACGGTCTCACGCGGTCGGCCCGTGATTCTCAACGTCACCTCGGACGCCCCGGACACCGTCCATCTCCACGGCTATAACGTGATTCGCGAAGTCGGGCCAGGACAGCCTGCGCGCATCGCGTTCCGGGCGACTATCCTCGGCACTGTCGAGGCCGAGCTGGAGGACACCGGCGTCCAGATCGCCCGCATTACGACGCAAGGATGACGATCGCCCTCCCTCTCGCACATGGCCTTGGCCAGATCCAAGACCTACCGGTTCCGCGCTGGCTCTTCTACTACGCGGCCTCGCTGATCCTGATCCTTTCCTTCGTCGCCCTCGCCGTCCTCTGGAAGCAGCCCCGGCTGACCGGCCACGAGGCCGGTAGGCCGCTCGCCGACCCGTGGCAGCGCTTCCTCTTGTGGCCGGGCTGGCGGATCATCTTCGGCGGGCTCTCGTTCGGGCTCCTGGTCGTCGTCTGGTTGGCCGCGCTCTTCGGCAGGCCCGATGCGGGCGACAACATCGCGCCGGTCTTCATCTGGGTCGTCTTCTGGCTCGGGCTCGTCCCGATCGTTGTGCTGTTCGGGAACGTCTGGATCCTCCTGAACCCGTGGAGCGCGGCTGCGGACGGCGTGGCCTGGCTGTGGGCGAAGCTCGGCCGAGATTGGGAGGCCGCCGCCGATTACCCGGAGCGCCTGGGGCGTTGGCCCGCAGCCGTGCTGTTCCTCGCCTTCGCGACGCTCGAGCTCGCCTGGCCACGGTCGGCGGAGCCGCGGACCCTCGCCCTCGCGATCGTCGTTTACAGCTGGATCACCTGGGCGGGCATGCTGATCTACGGCCGCCGTCCCTGGCTCGAGAACGGCGAGGCCTTCGCCGTCTACTTCGGGCTGCTCTCGCGGATCTCCGCGTTCGCCGTCAGGGATGTGGACGGGCGTCGCCGGGCTGTCGTCCGCACGCCGCTGTCGAGCCTGGCCGCGGGCGACTCGCACCCCGGCACCGTTGCGTTCGTGTCGGTGATGCTCGGCTCGGTCGCCTTCGACGGGCTCAGCCGGGCGACGTGGTGGCAGGACCAGCTGTACGAGCTCGAGGTCAGGTACATCGTCGAGTCGCCGACGAAGGCGGATCTCGTCTCGATGGGGTTCAACTTCGTCGGCCTGCTCACGGCGGTGGTCGCCATCGGCGCGCTGTACTCGCTCGCCGTCTATGTCGCGAAGCGGATCGGGCACACCGACGTCAACCTCGCCGGAGCCTTCATCGGCAGCCTCATCCCGATCGCGCTCGCCTACTCGGTCGCCCACTACTTCACGCTGCTCGTGGACGCCGGGCAGGACGCGATCTTCCTGGCCTCCGATCCCTTCGGGAAGGGTTGGGACATCTTCGGGACGGCGGACTTCCAGCCGGCCGAGAACGTCTTTGGGCCCAACACGATCTGGTACGTCCAGGTGGGCGTGCTCGTCGTCGGGCACGTCCTCGGCCTGGTGCTCGCGCACGACAAGGCGATCGCGCTCTTCTCGTCGGCGCAGACGGCGATCCGTACCCAGTACGCGATGCTCGCGCTGATGGTGCTCTACACGTGCACGGGGCTGTGGCTGCTCTCCTCGGGCTAGTCCCGCTGTTCGCCCATGGCGGGGTCGCCGGCGCGGTGGTCGAGGTCACGGCGGCCCTCCTGATCGTCGCGATCGGTCTCGCCGTCTGGGTCGGGGGCCGCAAGGACGGCGAAGAGCGCTGATTGCTACCATCGGGCGTCGGCGGGCCGGTGTGTCCGCCTCTTTTCCGTATGGGCAAAACCTGGAACGCAAAGCCGGGCGAGGTCGATCGCCGCTGGTACGTCGTCGACGCCGAGGGGCAGACCCTCGGGCGTCTCGCGACGCGCATCGCGGACACGCTCCGCGGCAAGCACAAGGCCCAGTACACGCCGCACGTGGATACGGGTGACTTCGTCGTCGTCGTGAACGCGGAGAAGATCGCCGTCACCGGCAAGAAGCTCGATGAGAAGCTCTACCACCGGCACTCGGGCTACCCCGGAGGGCTGCGGACGCGCACGCTGCGCGAGCAGCTCGACCGCAGGCCGACCGAGGTGCTGCGCAAGGCGGTCAAGGGGATGCTCCCTCGCAACCGTCTCAGCCGCGCCCAGCTGACCAAGCTCAAGATCTACGCCGGGCCCGAGCATCCGCACGAGGCCCAGGACCCGAAGCCGCTGCCCGAGGAGGTCAAGGCGTGAGCGCCGTCGCGCAGTACCAGGGCACTGGCAAGCGGAAGACGTCGATCGCACGCGTGATCCTGCGCCCGGGCGACGGCGCCACCTGGATCAACGGCCGGACGATCGAGGAGTACTTCCCGCGCGCCACCCACCGCACGGCGCTGATGGCGCCGCTCAAGGTCGCCGCCGCCGAGGGGACCTACGACCTGCGAGTCCGCGTCGAGGGCGGAGGCCCGACCGGCCAGGCGGAGGCAATCCGTCATGGGCTCGCCCGAGCGCTCGTCGAGGCCGACCCGGAGCTTCGGACGGTGCTGAAGCGCGAGGGCTTCCTCACGCGCGACGCCAGGATCGTGGAGCGCAAGAAGGCAGGCCTCCACAAGGCCCGCAAGGCTCCTCAGTTCTCGAAGAGGTAGCCTCGCGCGCCGTGCGGCGCTACTTCGGCACAGATGGCGTTCGCGGGATCGTCGGCGAGACGCTGACGCCCGAGCTCGTGGAGCGGCTCGGCCGGGCCGCCACGCTCTGGTCCGGACGCGGGCGCGCCTTCATCGGGCGCGACACGCGGGAATCCGGACCGATGCTCGAGGACGCCTTCGCGGCGGGCGTCCAGTCGGTCGGCGGCAACGCGGTGCTCGGCGGCGTGCTGCCCACGCCCGCCGTCGCCCTGCTGTCGCTCGACCTCGGCATCGTCGTCTCGGCCTCGCACAACCCGCCGGAGTACAACGGGATCAAGTTCTTCGACGGCGCCGGGCAGAAGCTCACCGACGCGGCCGAGGAGGAAATCGAGGCCCTGCTGGGGGAGCCGCCTCGGGGCGAGCGAGGGGCGATCGATCGAATCGGCGTGGCCGCCGACAGCTACACGGAGCACGTTCTCGACCGGTTCGGGTCCCCGCTGGGAGGCCTCACGGTCGCCGTCGACTGCGCGAACGGCGCCTACTCGGGGATCGCCCCTTCCGCGTTCGAGCGGCTCGACGCCGAGGTCCTGCCGCTTGCAGACAAGCCGGATGGGACGAACATCAACGTCGGCTGCGGTGCCACCGACCTCAGGCTGTTGCAAGAGCAGGTAGTCGGGGCCGGCGCGGATCTCGGCGTGGCCTTCGACGGAGACGGCGACCGCATGCTCGCCGTGGACGGCGCCGGCGAGATCGTCGACGGCGACCAGATCCTCGCGATCCTCGCGCTCTACCTTCAGGTCGACACGGTCGTTGTCACCGTGATGACCAACCTCGGCTTCCACCGGCTGATGGCCGATCACGGGATCCGCGTCGTGACCACGGACGTCGGCGACCGCTACGTGCTCGAGGCCCTTCGGCGGGAGGACGCCATCCTGGGCGGGGAGCAGTCCGGTCATCTGATCTGCCTCGACGGTCATGTGACCGGCGACGGGCTGGCCGCCGCGCTGCTCCTCTGTCGCGCCCTCGAGGGTCGAACCCTCGTTGAGGCTGCGGCGGTCATGCCCCGGTTCGCGCAGGTCAAGGAGAACCTTCGGGTGCAGGTTCGAGAGCTCCCGGACGACCTGCTTGCGGAGGTGCAGTCGCTCAATCGGGAGCTCGACGGGGGGGCAAGGGTCCTGGTTCGCCCATCGGGGACCGAACCTTTGGTCAGGATCCTCGCAGAGGCCGAAAACGAACAGGAAGCGGCCTCCCTCTGTGCTAGGATCTCGGCTCTCGTTCGTCGAGAGCTCGGCTAGTCGACCGCGAAGAGGGGGTCGCTCGAAAGCCGGGCTCTTGTGCGTTTTCGAGGGGGAAGCGAAACGCGGCAAAGAACGACGAAGGAGGTCCCGGGTGTGCGGAATCATCGGATACGTCGGGCCGAGAGCAGCGAAGCCGCTCCTCATCCAGGGCCTCGAGCGCCTGGAGTACCGCGGCTACGACTCCGCGGGGATTGCGCTCCTCGAGAACGACGGCCTCGAGTACGTCCGCGCCGTTGGGAACCTCCAGTTCCTGAAGCAGGCAGTGTTGACGAACGGCTCGGGCTCGACGACGGGTCTCGGCCACACCCGCTGGGCGACGCACGGCGCCGTCACTGAGGGCAACGCCCACCCGCTGACGGCGTGCGAGGAAGGGCAGCTGGCGATCGTCCTCAACGGGATCGTGGAGAACTACCGCGAGCTGAAGGAGAGGCTCAAGGCGGAGGGTCACACTTTCAGCTCCGAGACTGACGCAGAGACGGTTTCGCACCTGATCGAGGCCCATTACGACGGCGACCTGACCGAGGCCGTCGTCAAAACCTACGAGGAGCTCGAGGGCCACTTCACGTTCGTCGTGATCCACCGCGACCACCCAAACCTGCTGGTAGGCGCCCGGTGCCAGACACCGCTCGTCGTGGGTCTCGGGAAGCAAGAGAACTTCCTCGCCTCCAACGCGGCCGCCTTCCTCGGCGAGACGCGCAACGTGGTCTTCCCCGACGACGGCGACATCGTCTCGATCACGCCCGACAGCGTCGAGTTCGTCCGCGCCGACGGACAGCCCGTCGACCACGAGCCCCTTGAGCTCGATTGGGACGACGAAAGCGCCGAGAAGGGCGGCTACGAGACGTTCATGCTCAAAGAGATCTACGAGCAGCCCGAGTCAATCGCCGAAACGATCGGCGACCGCACGCGCCATGGGAAGCTCGTCCTCGAGGGCCTCGGCATGGACTTCCAGCAGCTGGCCGACCTGCGCCGCATCGTCATCCTCGCCTGCGGCACCGCGTACCACGCCGGTGTCGTGGGCCGCTACGTGCTCGAGGAGTGGGCCCGGATCCCTGTCGAGCCGGACATCGCCTCCGAGTGGATCTACCGGAACCCGGTAATCGACGAGAACACCCTGGCGATCGGGATCTCGCAGTCGGGCGAGACGCGCGACACCGTCGGCGCGATGCGGCTGGCCCGCGAGAAGGGCGCTCACACGGTCGCGATCACGAACATGATGGGCTCGCACATCACCCGCGAGGTCGACTCGACGCTCTACACGCGCTGCGGGCTCGAGGTCGGCGTCGCGGCGTCGAAGACATTCACGGCGCAGGTCGCCCTGCTGTACCTCGTCGGCCTGAAGCTCGCCGAGATGCGCGGCACCCTGCCGCCGAACGAGATCTCCTACATCGTCGACCAGGTCTACACCCTCCCCAAGAAGGTTGCGCGGTTCCTCGACGGCGACCACCCCATCGAGGAGATCGCACAGCGCTTTTACCAGCAGGACTTCTTCCTCTACCTCGGCCGCCACATCGGGCTACCCGTCGCGCTCGAGGGCGCACTGAAGCTGAAGGAGATCTCGTACATCCCGACCGAGGCGTACTCCGCCGGCGAGATGAAGCACGGCCCGATCGCGCTGCTCGACGAGGGGACTCCGGTCGTCGTCGTCGCGACCAACATTCACGTCTACGACAAGATCGTCTCGAATATCCAGGAGACCCGGGCGCGCGGCGCGCATGTGATCGCCGTTGCGACGGACGGGAACGAGGACATCCAGCATCACGCCGACGACGTCATCTACGTCCCGCGCACGCCGTCCTTCCTCCAGGCGGTGCTCGCCGTCGTGCCGCTGCAGCTCCTCGCCTACCGCATCGCGCGTCTCCGCGGCCTGAACGTCGATCAGCCGCGGAACCTGGCGAAGACCGTCACCGTCGAATAACCCGACCCGTTCGAGGGACGCCCGCGACGGCCTCGTCGCGGAAGTGGCGCTATGTTTGCGGCCTTTCGGGGCGCCAGTGGCGTTCCTCCTCTGCGAGCGGCCGGGCCTGTGCATTGCGCACTTCTTCCCCCGTTCGGGCTGGGCGGTGCACCCGCAGGAGGGCCAGAACGCGCTCGCCGTCTATCGCGCGGACTCCGAGCGCCTCTACGCGCGGAAGGTCATGCGGGTACGTCCGCGGCCACCAGCTGCAGCGCGCGCGAGCCGTCTCCTAGGCCTAGTCCTCGGGCTTCCGGCGTAGCTGTTTCGTCTCGCCGCGGCGGCGCTTCTGCTCGAGGCGGCGCTGCCGCGAGGCGGCGGTCGGCTTCGTCCTGCGGCGGGGGCGGGGAAC
>DATFOC010000075.1:0-3424 GCA_035265935.1 Gaiellaceae bacterium | reverse complement strand
CGGCGAGGAGGGCGCCAGCCGCAGCGACTACACGCCGAGCGAGGACGACAACATCACGGTGCGCGGCGTCTCCGGCGTCAAGGGCGCGCTCGGGTACTTCGGGCTCTCCTACTTCACGGAGAACAGTGAGCGCCTGAAGGCGCTCGCGGTCGACGGCGGCGACGGGTGCATCGAGCCCAGCGTCGAGACGGTCCAGGACGGCTCGTACAAGCCTCTCTCGCGCCCGCTCTTCAGCTACGTGAACGAGGATGCGATCGCCGAGAAGCCGGCACTCGACCCGTTCCTTACCTTCGTCCTGGACAACGAGGTGAAGATCGCGAAGGGCGCCAAGTTCGTGCCGATGACGCCCGAGCAGCTCGACGAGGCGAGGACTGCGCTCGAGAGCGGCGGCGTCGGGGTTGAGGAATGAGACCTCTGACGTTCACCAGATCGCGACCACACCTTCACTTCCCTGGAACCCATGAACGGAGTCGCCGTCAGAACAATCGCTTGCGACCACGCAGGACTCTGAAAGGGGACTTCAGCATGAGAATTCGCAAGCACCTGCTCGTCGGCGGTGCAACCGCGGCCGTCGCACTGGCGTCCGTTGCAGCCGCCGTGGCAGGCGCGCAGGCGATCAGGGGCACCGTCCAGGCGGACGGCTCCAGCACCGTCGCGCCCTTCTCGCAGGCCGCTGCCGAATCGTATGAGCGCAAGTACAGCGGCGCGCGCGTCGTCGTCGGGGTCTCCGGCACGGGCGGAGGCTTCGAGCGCTTCTGCAAGAACGAGACCGACCTCTCCAACGCCTCGCGGCCGATCCGGCTGTCCGAGGCTGCCAGGTGCCACGACGCCGGGATCGGCTACATCCAGTTCCTCGTCGCCAACGACGGCATCTCGCTCGTGGTGAACCGGTCGAACACCTGGGCGAAATGCCTGACGACTGCGGAGCTCAAGAAGATCTGGGACCGCGGCTCGACCGTGAACAACTGGAACGACGTCCGCACCGGCTTCCCGAACGTGCCGCTCAGGCTGTTCGGCCCTGGCACCGACTCGGGGACGTTCGAGTTCTTCACCGAGAAGATCAACGGCTCGGCCCGGCGCAGCCGGTCGGACTACTCGGCCTCCGAGGACGACAACGTGCTCGTGCGGGGCGTCGCGGGTGAGCGCGGGGCACTCGGGTACTTCGGGCTCTCGTATTACCTCGAGAACAAGAGCCGGCTGAAGGTGCTGCAGGTCAACTCCGGCAACGGTTGCGTGACGCCGAGCGTCGCGAGCGTCCAGAGCCGGTCGTACAGGCCACTCTCCCGCGGCCTCTTCGTCTACTCGAAGAAGAAGGCCTTCAAGCGCGACGTCGTCGCGGCCTTCATCCGGCACATGATCGTCAACGAGCGGGCGATCTCCCGCACCGCGAAGATCGTCCCGCTCACCAAGCCGCAGCTCCGCAAGGCGCAGCGGCAGTACAACACCGCAATCAGGAACCGGAAGAACTACTAAGGCGGATGTAGGGCCGGAGTGGCGACACGCGCTGCAGCACAACAGCCACTCCGGCTCCGCGCCACTCGCCGGCGCTGGGGCGAGGACGTCGTCAAGGCCGTCCTCGCCCTGTGCGCGTTCGTGTCGGTCGCGACGACGGTGGGCATCGTCGTCGCGCTCTTCGTACCGGCGTTCGAGTTCTTCAGCGAGATCTCGATCGTCGACTTCCTGACGGGGACGGACTGGGCGCCGCTCTTCGAGCCGCCCGCGTTCGGCGTGCTCCCGCTGATCGCCGGCACGCTGCTCGTGACCGGCTGCGCCTGCATCGTCTGTATCCCATTCGGGCTCGGCTCGGCCATCTACCTAAGCGAGTACGCGCGGCCGCGGACGCGGAAGTACCTCAAGCCTCTTCTCGAGGTCCTGGCCGGCATCCCGACCGTGGTGTACGGCTACTTCGCGCTGACGTTCATGACACCGCTCCTCCAGGACATCGGCGTGGGGGTCGGCGTCTTCAGCGCCCTCAGCGCCGGCCTCGTGATGGGGGTAATGCTCCTGCCGACGGTCGCCTCCGTCTCTGAGGACGCGATGTCCGCAGTTCCGCGGGATCTTCGCGACGGGGCGTATGCCCTCGGATCCACGAGGCTCCACGTTTCGACCCGGATCGTCGTCCCGGCTGCGATCTCGGGGATCATCGCGTCCTTCGTCCTCGCGATCTCTCGGGCGGTGGGCGAGACGATGATCGTGTTGATCGCCGCCGGCGGGCAACCGAACTGGACGTGGAATCCACTCGACGCCGTCCAGACCATGACCGCGTTCATCGCCGCCACCGGCCAGGGCGATGTCCCGACAGGGTCCATCGAGTACAAGACGATCTTCGCGGTCGGCGCAGCGCTCTTCGTCATGACGTTCGTGATGAACGTCTTCGCGATCCGGCTGGTCCGGCGCTTCCGCGAGGTGTACGAATGAGCGCTGCTGCCGGAAGCATTCACCGCGGCAGGCCGCGCGGGCTCTGGGCCGGGCGCATCTTCCTCGGCTTCTTGGCGACCTCACTGGCCATCGGCTTTCTCACGCTCGGGGCGCTGCTCGCTCAGGTCTTCCTCGAGGGTTACAAGTGGGTCGACGCCGTCCTCTTCTTCGAGCCGCCGTCGGCCGACCCGCTGATCGCGGGCGCTCGTCCGGCGATCCTCGCGACGATCTATCTCGGGATCATCATCATCGCCCTCTCCGTGCCGCTGGGCGTCGGAACGGCCATTTATCTCGAGGAGTACGCGAACCGGGACCGCTGGTACAACCGGATGCTCGAGGTCAACATCCAGAACCTCGCCGCGGTGCCCTCCATCGTCTACGGCATCCTCGGCCTTGCGTTCCTCGTACGCGGAATCGGCCTCGGGCGGGTCCTGCTCGCAGGCGGGATGATCCTAACGCTGCTCGTTCTCCCGACGGTGATCATTGCGGCCCGCGAGGCGATTCGGGCCGTTCCGGACTCGATCCGCCAGGGCGCCTACGCGCTTGGCTCCACGAAGTGGCAGGTCGTCTGGCGGCAAGTACTGCCCGCGGCGATCCCGGGGATCGCCACCGGCTCGATCCTCGCGCTCTCGCGAGGACTCGGCGAGACGGCGCCGCTCCTGCTCGTCGGAGCGCTCACGTACGTCTCGTTCAACCCGACGATCCTGGGCGACTTCACCGCCCTCCCCGTGCAGATCTACCAATGGATCGCCCGGCCCCAGGAGGAGTTCAGGACGCTCGCTGCGGCGGGGATCATCGTCCTTCTCGCAATTCTCCTCACGCTGAACGCGTTCGCGATCTGGCTCCGAAACAAATACGAACGAAAGTGGTGACCTCTAGGTGTCCGTCAAAATGGCCGACGTGAGCGTCAACCTCGCCGAGCAGGTCCGCGAGCTTCCTCCGCGGGAGTTCCGCGAGGTCGTTTTCGACGTCGACGACCTTGGTGTGGCATACGCGGGAAACAAGG
>DATFOC010000074.1:0-8798 GCA_035265935.1 Gaiellaceae bacterium | reverse complement strand
CTGACGCCCCGCTCCCTCCGAACCTCGATCCGGACGCCCAGGAGGTGCTGATCCTTGCCGCACTCGATGGGAAGCTCGACGCGGTCGTTGACGCGGTTGGCGTCGACTTCCGCGGCGTGGTCGGCGGCTCGCCTCGCGGGTCGCTCCTGCAGCACGCCGCCTGGGTCGGTGACCCGACCGTCCTCGACGAGCTACTCCGTCGCGGCGCCGATCCCGGCACCGGTTCGGACAGCGCCCTCGCCTGGGCGGCACACGGCTCCCAGAACAACCACGACGCGCAAGCGGACCACGCCGCCGTCGCCAGGCTCCTCGTCGCCGCCGGCAGCACCGTCGAACCGCGCTTCCTCGATGAGGCCGACGGTGCGCTCTACAACTGGCTCGCCGAGCAGCTTGGACCGCGGGAGGAATGAGGCACGGCCCGATGACCGTCGGCGGTCTCGGCCACTGGCCGCCTGTTCGCGGCGCTGCCGAACGAGGAGAAGCCCGGGGGCGTCGCTCGTGCAGCGCCCCCTGGCGGCTCTCAGTGCCAGCGGTGGTCGCCGAGGCGTGCCGCGCCGCGATTATGGAGCGTTTATGGAGCCCAGCAGGCGCAACCAGTCGCAAGCACCCGCAAATCGGCCGGACGCCGAAACCGCAGAAACAAGCCAAAACTGTTGCCGTGTGTTGCGACCGGTTGCCGCGGGCGTCAAATGGTAAGGAGGGGGTCGACGGTTCGAGTCCGTCAGAGGGCTTCGCAAAGGCGCTGGATACAGCGCCTTTTCTGTGCTCGCCGTTGCCGAACGAGGCGGCAAGTCGGCCGTTTTGGAAAGCGGATGGAAAGTCCGACGCGCCCGGCACGATTGAGGCGTGATCCGCAACCCGAACGGGCACCCGGAGACCCTTGCACCGGCCGAGCCTGGCAACCTCCTCGCCGCGAAGCACGGTGTCTTCTCGGCTGACCGTCGCGCGCTCTGACCGTCGCGCGCTGGAGCCGCGCGCGCGAGAGATCGCCGAGCGCATCCTGGAAGCGCCGCACACGGTCGAACTCGACGAGATCGGCGCGGTGGAGATCGGACGGCTGGAAGCGCTCATCGAGGCCATCGACCGCGACCTCGCCGAGCGCGGCCTTACGACGAGAGGAGGCAACTCGCGAAGACTGCTCGACCTTCGCCTCCGGGCCTCGCGGCGACTTGCGGAATGGCTCGACCGCTACGGCATGACGCCGCACGCGCGCGCCGAATGGGCGGCGCGGCTCGCGCGGCCGTCGTTCGCCGAGGAAGTCGAGCGGCGTCTCCGCGAGATGGAGGAAGGCGATGGAGACGGCTAGGCGGCGTGCGTTCCTGGAAGCGATGGCGGAGAAGGCCGAGACGGACGGCGCTCGCTTGAAAGCGCTCGACCTCCTCGAACGGCTCGACGCGCGCGAGGAGGCGTCGCGAAGGCCGGAGCCGCCGGACTTCCAGTACGACGACGAATGGCTCGCGCGGACGGCGGCGCTGTTCCTCGGACTTGGCTTCGCCGCTCCGCTCATCGAGGAGCGGGCGCGGGAGATCGCGGCCGTGGCGACACGCGAGCGCTTCGCCGCCCTGGACGCTCACGCACAGGGGCGCAGCTTCCGGGGGCGTCCGGCTACACGCAGACCTCATCATGCTCGCCCGCCTCGCCTCCGCGCTCACGCGGGCGCGGGCCGTTCCGCTCGCGGCGTAGCGACGCGCCTCGGAGCGTTATTCGTGCTGTGCGGCCTTGCGGGCTGAGAACGCCAGCCCCAAGAAGACCGCCGCGAACACAAGGAAGACGGTCCCGATGCCCGAGTCGTCGCGGGTGAAATCGACAACCGCGATGATCAGGAACAAGATTCCGGCGAGCGCGTTACCTAGGGCTTGTTTCGACACGGCTCAAACCATACTCGCCTCACGCCGAGTCCCGATTTCGCCAATCCCTCCTAGTAGCTGGTAGACCTATACCGGCTGCGGAACGGACGTGGGAGTCTCCTCCGGCTGCATGGGCGACGGCTCGACGCGGAGGATGCGCGCGGCCCAGGCCGGGAGCCACCAGTTCCAGCGGCCGAAGAGGGCGACGACCGCGGGTGCCAGGACGCCGCGGATGATCGTCGCGTCGATCAGGATGCCTCCCCCGAGCGCCGTCGCGAAGATCTTCGCCTCCGTGCCCGGTTGAAGTGCGAAGGCGACGAAGGCGAGGAAGAGGATCAGCGCCGCGCTCGTGACGAGGCGCCCGGTACGGCCGATCCCCTCGACGACGGCACGTTCGGTCGAGCCGCTGCGGTCGTACGCCTCCCGCATCCTGCTGATGATGAAGACCTGGTAGTCCATCGAGATGCCGAAGAGGAAGGCGAAGGCGACCACCGGCAGCTCGACGTTGATCGCCTGCGTCGCCTCGATACCCCAGATCGCTTCGGAGCCGAATCCCTTCTGGTAGACGAGCACGATCAGCCCCCAGGCGGCGCCGACGGAGAGCAGGTTCAGGAGGACAGCCTTCAGCGGCAGGAGCAGCGAGCGGAACGCCCGCGCCAGCAGGAGGAACGTCAGGATCGAGATGAGGGCGACTATCAGCGGGAAGTTGCTGTAGACAGCGTCGAGGAAGTCGGCGCTCTGCGCCGCCTGGCTACCGATCGTCACTACTGCGGGCATCGTTTTCGCGCTGTCCCGCAGGCGGTCGAGCGTCTCTCTGCCCGTCGGCGAGTTCCCATCCGCAGTCGGGATCACGACCACAACTGCGGTGCCTTTGCGGCGCCAGTCGGCAGGTGCTGCGACGCTGCGGACACCGTCGACCTGCGCGAATGCCTGCGCGACATCGCCGGGGTCGCCTGAGCGAACCAGGACGTCCAACGGCGAGAGCGGGCCGGTACCGATGCCGGAGTCCTCGAGGTTCTCGAGGCCCGAACGTGCGGGCCCTTCCTTCGAGAGCGAAGCAGCGAGTGGGTTCCCGAGCTGGATGTTCGCGGCCGCGACGACCAGCGCGACCAGCACAGCGGTCGAGGCGACGGCGGCAGGCCAGCGGTGACGCACGATCAGATGCGCCCAGGCTGACCAGCCACGACTAGCCTGCGCGTCGCGGCGGTTCCGCGGCCAGTCCAACCTCGGCCCGATCGTCGCCAGCACGACCGGCAGTAACGTGACGGCCACGGCGACGCTGACTAGCGCGATCAGCAGCCCGCCGGCGCCGATACTGCGCATGAGCGGCACAGGCAGAGCCAGCAGCGCGAGCAGCGAGATCGCCACCGTGGTGCCGCTGAAGACGACGGCGGTACCGGCGTGCTGCATCGCGTTCCGCACCGCCATCTCGTTCGTAACGTCCGGCCGCTGCCGCTCCTCACGCCAACGAACGACGACGAGGAGCGCGTAGTCGATCGCGATCCCGAGGCCGATCAAGGCGACGAGGTACTGAACGATCATGGATACGTCGGTGACGCTCGCGAGGGGCCAGACCAGTAGGAAGGTCGTCGGGATCGCGACCAGCGCCATCAGCAGCGGCACGAACGCCATGAACGACCGGAAGACGAAGGCGAGGACGAGCAGCGCGCCCAGCGCCGCCAGCAGCGTGCCGAGCATGACTCCGGCGCCGTCGCCGTGGCTTTCCCCAGCGGACGCGCGCAGTGCGTCGAGCCCCGTCACCTCGACCGGGGATCCACCAACGGTGACGCCCGCCAGCGCAGCTTGAGTGGCGCGGGCCTCCTCCTGCCCTGGGTCGAGCCCACCTACGGCCGGGATGTAGACGAGCGCGAACGTCGTTCGCCCGTCATCGGAGACGAACGCCCGATCGCCGGTCGAGGCAAATGAGTCACTCATCGACTCCGGCAGCGCCGCTTCCACCTTCGACAGCGCCGCATCGAGCTCCGCACGCACACCCGGCGAATCAACTGTCTTCCCCTCTGGGAGAGTCACCACGGGCACGATCGGTGCGACGTCTCCGCCGGCGCCGTAGATGGCGGCGAGCTCACTGTTCGTCTCGAAGCCCTCGCGTCCGGGGATGTCGAACTGCTGTGACAACGAGCTGCCTGCCGGTCCGATCGCAGCAAAGGCGGCGATCGTCACGGCGAGCCAGAACCCGAGCACGAGTCGCTTGTGGTCGAGCACGAAACGGGTGAGCGCGTTCATGGGGTCTCCTTCAGGTTCTCGTGCATTGGGCGAGGTGACGATCCAGGCCTACTGTGTGCTCGACGCCTACCTCAACGGTTTCGCCTTCCAGGAGAAGACCGTCTCGTTCAAGACAGCCGAGGAGGCCGCGGTGCTCGCCCGGGAGGAGGTTCGGAAGTTCGCCGACCTCGCCGAAGAGCGGCAGGTCGCCGCGCTCGCCGATGAGTGCCCCTACCCGCCGAAGTTGTGGGCGGCCGGTGGTGACGAACCAGTCTTCTTGGTCGATGGAGGCTGCGTGCATGCGGGCGCGCACCTCGCACCGCCCGGGTGTCGACGGGTCGACGTCTTGGTGTCGCAGGACGTCGGTCGACCCGTAAGCGTGCTGGACGATCGCCTGCATCGTGGTGCGCGCGGGGCGGCGGCTGGAGGCGTTGATCGGCATTGACACCACGATGACGGCGTCGGCCGGCGGGCACATCGGTCGGCAGGCTCGAGTTGAACTGGCCGCGAGGACGGCGCGCGTTTCGTTCTTTCGGCCGATCCGGAACAGTGCTGGTTCTCCTACGCTGTGGGACTGGTGCGAGAAGCTCTCCGAGCGCTCTGGGCCGAATCCAGGCCTCAGGATCCCCCCGTCCGGGTGTGGCGGGACTGGGCGCTCCTCGCCGTCCTCGCGGCGTGGTCGGTCCTGGAGACGATGCTTCGCGAGGACCCATGGTGGGCGACCTGGCCGGAAGCCAACATCGCGTCGCGCCCGCTCGTGCTCACCGTCAGCCTCGTCGTCGCCGTCTCCTTGCTCTGGCGACGCACCCATCCCCTGACCGCTGTCGCAGTCGCCTTCGGCACGCTGATCGCGTTCGACGTCGCGAGGATCCTCGCGGTTGACGGGACGGCCCTGTCGACCATCGCGGCGTCGCTCGTGCTGCCCTACGCGCTGTTTCGTTGGGGCTCAGGTCGCGAAGCCGTGATCGGCCTGGGCGTCATCCTGGCCTGGCTCGTCATCACGCACGTCGCCGATCCAACCGGCGC
Source organism: Gaiellaceae bacterium (assembly GCA_035265935.1). Taxonomy (GTDB): domain Bacteria; phylum Actinomycetota; class Thermoleophilia; order Gaiellales; family Gaiellaceae; genus JACDAN01. The sequence continues at coordinate 3,702 of DATFOC010000074.1, read as the reverse complement.
TGGCGAGATGGTGGCCGACTACGGGTTCTTCCTGTCCTCCGCCGCGTTCGGTGCGGCGATCCGTTTCCAGGCCACCGTACGCGTCCGCGACGTCGAGCAGGCAAGGCTCCGTCAGCGCAACGAGCTCGCCCGCGAGCTCCACGATTCCGTCGGCCACCACGTCTCGGCGATCGCCGTCCAGGCTCAGGCAGGCCGTGCCCTGGCGGCATCGGACCCCGCCCGTGCTCTGGCCGTGCTCGCGACCATCGAGGAGGCGGCCTCGCGGACGCTCGAGGAGATGCGCGCCATGGTCGGCGGCCTGCGCGACGGGGCGGAGCCCGACTTCGCTCCGCAACCGGGTGTCGGCGACATCGAGCGGCTGGCCCGCCAAGTCGATGGCTGGCCGCGTGTTGACGTGCAGCTCTCAGGCGATTTCGCCGATCTCCCCCGGTCCGTCGGAAGAGCGCTCTACCGGCTTGCCCAGGAATCGGTCACGAACGCGATCCGGCATGCCCCTCATGCGACCCGGATCACCGTCCACGTCACAGACGAGGGTGAACAGGTGCGACTGACGGTCTCCGACGACGGTGATGGAAGGACGCCGGCACCCAGGCCCTCAGCGTATGGCCTCGTCGGCATGACCGAGCGAGCGACCCTGCTCGGGGGCTCCCTTCGGGCAGGTCCTAATCCACACAGGGGCTGGACGGTCGACGCATTGCTGCCGAAGGGCGGCGCGAGATGACCATCCGCGTACTCATCGCCGACGACCAAGAGATCGTGCGGACAGGGCTCACCATGATCCTCGACGCCCAGCCCGGCATCGAAGTCGTCGGGGAAGCGGCCAACGGCCGCGAAGCGGTGGCGCTCGCCCGCCGGCTGAGGCCGGACGTGTGCCTGTTCGATATCCGCATGCCCGAGGTGGACGGCATCGAGGCCACCCGCCAGCTCGCCGGCCCCGAGGTCGACGACCCTCTGGCAGTCGTCGTCATAACCACCTTCGACCTCGACGGATACGTCTACGGCGCCCTGAAGGCGGGCGCCCGCGGTTTCCTGCTCAAGAACGCCGGCCCCGAACTGCTCACCCAGGCGATCCACGCCGCCGCCCACGGCGACGCACTCATCGCACCGAGCATCACCGCGCGCCTGCTCGCCGCCTTCGCCGACACCCATCCGGGGCAGCCGCTGGCTCAGCCCCGGGAACCGCTCACGAGCCGGGAAGAGGAGGTCCTCATCCCCGTGGCCCATGGGTGGACCAACCACGAGATCGCCGACGAGCTGCACATCAGCCTCAGCACCGTCAAAACGCACCTCGCCAGCCTCATGCGCAAGCTCAATGCCCGCAACCGAGTCGAGATCGCCATGTGGGCGTACGAAAGCCGTCGCACCAGGAAATGACGGCCAAGATCCGGCTGGCCGCGCGGCGACCGATGCGGTAGAGCGCCGCCGGCCGCTCGCATCCGGGAAGCCGTTCTCCGACGGGCGAGAGGCAGGACTGAATGACGGGGCACTTGCCCAAGCGCTCAGGAGGACGAGGCCGAACCGCCGCCGAGCGCGTGCAGCAGGAACTCGGCGGCGCCAACATCTTCGTCAACAACGCCGGCGTCATGCTGACGGCGCCCTTCGCCTCAGACCAGCGCGAGGAGCACCGGCGCATGGTCGAGACCTGCTCGGCGCGATGACGGCAACGGAGGTCTTCCTCGACCAGCTCCGCGCCAATGTGGCGGCGATCTAGTGAACGTCTCCTCGGTCGCCGGTCGGGTCGCACCGGCCGGCTTCGCCGCCTACGCGGCGACCAAGTGGGGGATCAACGGCTGGTCGGAGGCACTGCGCGTCGAGCTGCAACCCGACGTCCGGGTCATCGTCATCGAGCCCGGCGCCACCGCGACGGAACTCCCCGACCACATCACCCACGCCGCCAGCAAGCGGGTCTCCAAGGCCCTCGACTGGTCCATCCCGCCGCACGACATCGCCGACGTCATCGCCTTCGCCGTCAGCCGCCCGCAGCGCGTGACGCTCAACGAGATCCTCGTGCGTCCCACGGTGCAGACAATGTGAGCGGAGACGTGGCGAAGGAGCCTCGACGCTCGGCGCCGCACGGATGAATTTCCGCCCCGGGCACGTCGACCTCGCCATCAACGTTCCCTTGTTGTCATCACTGGCGATCAGGACGATCGCTTTGGGGCTAGGTCTTGGGGACAGGTTCGGGGGTTTCAGGGCCGCTCAGGGTCCCTCGCTCGAGGAGATGGTCCCGCACGCGAAGAAAGCGGTGAATTGCAGGGAAAGCGCCTTACCAAGCGCCTTCTCGGCATCGCATAGCTGCTGGCCGCAGCCTCCATGGTAAGGAGGGGGTCGACGGTTCGAGTCCGTCAGAGGGCTCTGCAAAATACCCGCAAACGGGCGCTTTCACGTTACCGTTGACTTGCAGGACGGTGAAGCGCCTTGCTCTGGGCGATTGGCAGCGAGACTCTCCCCGTTCGCAAGCGAGTGATACTGCGCACTATGTGCTCCCGCACTAACGGACGCGCGTGATGAAAGTCTGTGTCGTCGGAGCGTCGGGCAAGCTCGGGCGCTACATGGTGCAGCACGCGCTCGATCGCGGCCACGAGGTCGTCGGCGTGTGCCGCGAGGAAAGCGTCGGCAAGCTCGACGCGTTCAAGGGGCGCATGACGATCGTCCCGGGAGCGACAGACGACACCGAAGTCATCAAGCGCGCGGTCGCCGGATGCGACGGAGTGCTCGTTGTGCTCGTTCCGCGGGGCGTCCATGGGTACTCGACGGGCACGGCCCAGGCGGTGCTCGACCACGCCCCTCCAGGAGCGCGCCTCGTGTTCTCCTGTGGCTGGCACATCACCCTCGACAGCCAAGACGTCTACTCGTGGAAGCTCAGGGCGCTCGTGAAAATCGGGGGGCCGCTCGCCCGCCTCGCTCGCTTCGCCGACCTCGACGATCAGGTCGAGGCGTGCCGGCGGGTGTTCGCCAGCGACACGCGCTGGACGGTCGTGCGCGGCAGCGACCTCGAGGAGGGCGAGAGCCAGGGCCTGCCCGTCTGGAGCCGGCACGTGGGCGATCCCATCCTCGAAAGCAACCTCACGCGCCGCGTCGACTTCGCCCTCTTCATGGTGGACGCACTCGAGAACGACGAGCTCGTCCACGAGGCCCCGGCTATCGTCGGGCGCCAGACGCCGTCGGCGCTCGCGCACGCTGCGGGGGACTGAACTGTTCAGCCCACCCTGGCGGATTGCTAAGTAGCTGAAGCGCATCGCGGACCCATCCCACGCGTTGCTAGTGAAGACAACATCCCATCCCGCGCACATCCCGCAGGAGATAACCGGACGCTCCCGCAAGTGCCCGACAATCCCCGCAAGGCCAGGCCGAAACGCCATGCTCCCGCCGCAAATCCCCGCGTATCCCCGCTCAACCCGCAAGCGCCATGACCGGCCTGTCACGCCGGAGGTCGCGGGTTCGAGTCCCGTCGCTCTCGTCTAAAATGCCTGCTAATAGGCATATTGTGTTGCCTGGTAGGTAGACAATTCCGGCCTCCGGGCAGCAAACGACATTGCCGGACGATTCTGCCTCCTCTGTCATCAGTAGGCGGCGTTGTCCTCCGCTACTTTCCGCCGGCTCAAGCGCCTTGGCGACGCCCAACCTCGAGCTTCGAGGCTTGGCCAGCGGCGGGCGTGCCGGAGCCAAGAGGACTGACGGGGTCGCCCGGCATTCGGAGTC
>DATFOC010000073.1:0-13517 GCA_035265935.1 Gaiellaceae bacterium | reverse complement strand
GGAGACTCGGCGCACTTTTGTCACTCACTCCATGACCGCGCAAGCCGTGTCCGAGGGACAGTCCCTCACCGACAAGCTCCCGCACGCGTCAGTCGGGTAGGACCTCGGTCAGGCCCATGAACTCCACAAGCTCCCGGAGCTCGCGGGACGCGTGGCGGAGCCGTACCTCACACCGGTGCCGACGGGCTCCGAGCTGCAGCCGGCAGAGCGCGTCCACCGTCACCGCGTCCGGCTCCACGCCATGGACGTCGCAGAGCACGACGCTGCCGGACGCATCGTGGAGAAACGCGCAGACACGGTCGCACAGACCGTGCAAGTCGGCGCGCGTGATCGGCCCGCGGATCGCGAGGCCGACGGTCCTTGGCGCGGTTGCGCCCATTGCATCTAAGACCGATCGGCCCGGGGAAACTCATCGTGGGATGATCGATGAGTTCCGGTGCGTTGTCCCGTCTAACGCTGTGACCACGACGAAAGCGCCGAAAGGAATCAGCCCATGACCAACCTGGACATGCGACGACGGTGGCTCGCCCTCTACGTCCTCTGCCTCGGCGATCTGATGATCGTCCTGGACGGCACGATCGTGAACGTCGCGCTGCCGTCGATCCGGGACGACCTCGGCTTCTCGCAGACGTCGCTTGCCTGGGTCGTGAACGCGTACCTGCTGACCTTCGGCGGCTTCCTGCTGCTCGGCGGCCGGCTGGGCGATCTCTTCGGCCACCGGCGCATGTTCCTGTCCGGCATCGGCCTCTTCACCGCCGCCTCGCTCGCGTGCGGCCTCGCCTCGTCGCAGGGATTTCTGATCGCCGCGCGAGCAGTCCAGGGGCTCGGCGGTGCGGTCGTCTCTGCGGTCGCGCTCTCGCTGCTGATGATGCTCTTCACCGAGCAGGCCGACCGCGCGAAGGCGATGGGCGTGTTCGGCTTCGTCCTCTCCGGCGGCGGGATCGTCGGCGTGCTCGCCGGCGGGATCCTCACCGACCTGCTCAGCTGGCACTGGATCTTCCTCGTCAACCTTCCCGTGGGCATCGCAGTCTTCCTGCTGACGCTCCGGCTGCTCCCGGCCGACGGCGAAGCGATGGCGACCGGGCGCGTGGACTATGCGGGTGCCATCACGGTCACCGGCGCACTGATGCTCGCCGTCTACGCGATCGTCAATGGCAACGAGCAGGGCTGGGGCTCGGCGCAGACTCTGGGGATGCTCGGCGCCGCTGGCGCGCTCATGCTCGTCTTCCTCTTGATCGAGTCGCGGATCGCGAACCCACTGATGCCGCTCGGCATCTTCCGGAACCGGAGCGTCTCGACCGCGAACGTCCTCGGCGCGCTGATGGCCGCCGGCCTGTTCGGCTACTTCTTCATGTCCGCGCTCTACATGCAACTCGTGCTCGGCTACAGCCCGATGGAGGTCGGCCTCGCGTACCTCCCGGGCACCGTCCTCTGGGGCGCGTCGTCCCTCCTGCTGTCGGACCGGCTCGTCATGCGCTTCGGGATCAAGCCGCCGCTGATCACCGGGCTCGGGCTGATGACGCTCGGCCTGCTCCTGTTTGCGCGGGTCCCGGTGGACGGCAACTGGCTCGTCGACATCCTGCCGGCCACGCTCGCCGCGAGCCTCGGCGCCGGCATCGCGTTCAACCCGATCCTGCTCGCCGCCATGAGCGGGGTCCGCCAGGAGCAGGCCGGCCTGGCCTCGGGAGTCGTGAACACGGCGTTCATGATGGGCGGCGCCGTCGGGCTTGCAGCGCTTGCCGCCATCGCCGACTCGCGCACGCAGAGCCTGGCCGACTCCGGCGACGGAGCCCTGTCCGCGTTGACCGGCGGCTACCAACTCGCGTTCATGGTCGCGGCGATCTTCGTCGTGGCCTCCGCGGTCGTTGGCGCAACGCTTCCGCGGAGCGAGCCCATGGGCGCGCACCGCGCGCACGGCGAAGAGCCGGCCGGCGTGCCGGCCGCCGCCGAGGCGGACTAGCCGCCGAGGGAGGGGCCCCCGCCGCTGCGGGGCCCCTCGAGGCCCTGAGTACGATCAGGGCGCGGGACGTAATCCCGCCAGATTCATGGACCAGGCCTCCTCGGCAACCGTCGACGCCCCGCGCCGCTGGACCGGTGTCGTCCGCCTGCCCGAAGAGGACCCGGGCGTTCCCGACACGCGCTCGCCGGCTCGGCTCCTGCTCTGGGTCGGCCGCCACCAGATCCCGACGCTCGTCGCCGGCGTCTTCTTCGGCGTTCTCTGGATGGTCGCTCAGTCGCTGATGCCATTCGCGATCGGCCAGGCGGTCGAGGACGGGATCGTGAACGGCGACAACCGCGCGCTCGCAGCGTGGGCCCTCGCGCTGCTCGGCCTCGGTGCCGTTCAGGCGGGGGCGGGGATCATGCGCCACCGCTACGCGGTCTTCAACTGGCTCCAGGCCTCCTTTCGGATGGCGCAGGTCGTCTCCCACCATTCGGCGCGTTCGGGGCCGGCGGTGCGGGGGCGCCTCTCCACGGGCGAGGTCGTCGCGACGGTTTCGAACGACGCGATGCGCGCCGGCGGCGCATTCGACATCACGGCGCGGCTCTCGGGCTCGATCGTGGCGTACGTCGTTGTCGCCTTCATCCTGCTCTCGGCCTCGGTCGTGCTCGGGCTCATCGTGCTCATCGGAGTGCCTGTGCTCGTGCTGCTGCTCGGTTTCGTGATCAAGCCGCTCCAGGAGCGGCAGCGGGACCAGCGCGAGGAGGTCGGCAAGCTGACCGCGCTCGGGGCGGACACCGCCGCCGGGTTGCGCGTGCTTCGCGGGATCGGTGGCGAGCAGGCGTTCTACGACCGCTATCACCACCGCTCGCAGGAGGTCCGTCATGCCGGCGTCCGCGTCGCGCTTCCGCAATCGACGCTCGACGCCGCACAGGTCTTCGTCCCGGGAATCTTCGTCGTGCTCGTCACCTGGCTCGGCGCCCGGTTTGCGGTCTCGGGGCAAATCGACGTCGGCGAGCTCGTAGCGTTCTACGGCTACGCGGCGTTCCTCGTCATCCCGCTGAGAACCGCGGCGGAAGCGGTGGACAAGATCACGCGCGCGTTCGTCGGCGCCCGACGGATGCTGGACGTGCTGACCGTCGAGCCGCACGTCGCCGACCCCGAGTCGCCCGCCCACGAGCCGCCGTCGGGCGTGCCACTCGTGGACGAGCGTTCCGGCCTCGTCGTCGAGCCCGGGCTCGTCACGTGCATCGTCTCCTCGCGGCCCCACGACTCGACGGCGATCGCGGACCGGCTGGGCCGGTTCGGAAGAGAGGACGGCGTGCTGCTCGGCGAGATCCCCCTCGAGGATCTCTGCCTGAGCGACGTCCGTCGCCGGATCGTCGTCAGCGAGGCCGATCCGGTTCTCTTCGCCGGGACGCTGCGCTCCGAGCTCGATCCCTGGGACCGCGCGGACGACGAGGACATCCTCCAGGCGATCTCCGTCGCGAATGCCGAGGACATCCTGGAGGCGCTTCCCGAGGGGCTCGACGCCGACGTCGACGAGCGCGGCCGGTCGTTCTCGGGCGGGCAACGCCAGCGGCTCGTTCTGGCCCGCGCACTCCTCGCCGACCCCGAGGTCCTCGTGCTCGTCGAGCCGACGAGCGCCGTCGACGCCCACACGGAGGCGAGGATCGCGCTCCGCCTCCGTGACGCGCGCGCGGGACGCACGACCGTGATCGCGACGACGAGCCCGCTCGTCCTCGACCAGGCCGACAAGGTCGTCCTCGTCCGCGGCGGCCGCGTCGTCGCCGAGGGGACGCACCGCGAGCTGCTCGCCGACCGGCCGGACTACCGCGAGACGGTCACGCGTGGGGAGGACGTGTGAGCGAGCTGCTCCCGATCGCCGACGGGCCGGAGCTTCGGGGTCAGGCGCGCCTGCTCGGAGGCAAGCACAGGCGGGCGCTGCTCGGGACGATCGGCCTGCATGCCGCGGCGGCGACAGCGGGCCTCGCGGGGCCGGCACTGCTGGGCCGCCTCGTGCAGTCCGTCGAGGACGGGACGACGCGCGCGTATGTCGACAAGCTCGTGCTGGTGCTCGCCGTGTTCCTGCTCGCGCAGACGGTGCTGACCTGGCTCGCCCGGCGCGCCTCGTTCGTCCTCGCGGAGAAGATCTTCGCCGAGCTCAGGGAGGACTTCATGCGCCGCGTGCTCGGCCTGCCGCTCTCGACGGTCGAGCGGGCCGGGACCGGCGACCTCATCTCCCGTACGACCGCCGATGTCGACTCGCTGGCCCGCACGATCCGCTTCGCCGTTCCCGAGACGCTGATCGCGGCAGTGACGACCGTTCTGACCGTCGGCGCGGCGTTCTTGGTCAACCCGGTCGCTGCGCTGCCCTGCCTCACAGGTATCCCGGCTCTCTGGATCGGCACGCGCTGGTACCTCAAGCGCGCGCCGGACGCGTACCTCTGGGAGCGCGCGACCTACGCGACGCTGGCGGGCCGCGTGGGGGAGACGGTCGAGGGAGGGCGGACGATCGACGCGCTCGGCCTGCGGGAGGAGCGCGTCGACCGGATCGACGCCGACCTCGAGGACGCCTATCGGGCGGAGCGGCGGACGCTTCGGCTCCGGACGATCTGGTTCCCGACGGCGGAGTTCTCCTACGTGCTCCCGGTGGCCGCGGCGCTCGCCTGGGGAGGTTGGCTCGTCTCGAACGGGAACGCCACCATCGGCGAGGTCACGGCGATCGCGCTCTACGTCGTGCAGCTCGCCGACCCCGTCGACCGGCTGGTCTCGTGGCTGGACGAGATCCAGGTCGGCGCGACGTCGTTCGCTCGGCTCGTCGGGATCGCTCGGGTGCCGCCGGACCGGACGGCGACCGACGACGAGCCCGAGGGTGACGACCTGACCGCGCGAGACGTGCGCTACGCGTACATCGCCGACCGGGACGTCCTGCACGGGATCGACCTCGACCTCGCTCCGGGCGAGCGAGTGGCCGTGGTCGGGCCCTCGGGCGCAGGAAAGTCCACACTCGGTCGCCTGCTCGCAGGCATCCACCCGCCGCGCATAGGGCGGGTCGAGGTCGGCGGCGTCCGGCTCGTCGACCTCCCGCTGGACACACTGCGGAAGGAGGTCGCGCTCGTGACGCAGGAGCAGCACGTCTTCGTCGGCACCCTCGCGGAGAATCTTCGGCTCGCGCGCCCGGGTGCCTCGGACGAGCAGCTGCGCCAGGCGCTCGACGCGGTTGACGCACTCGTGTGGGCCGAGGCGCTGCCGGATAGGCTCGAGACGGTGGTCGGAGCCGGCGGACGGCCGCTCACGCCGGCGCAGGCGCAGCAGATCGCACTCGCCAGGCTCGTCCTCGCGGATCCGCACACGCTTGTCCTCGACGAGGCGACCTCCCTGCTCGACCCGCGCGCGGCGCGCCACCTCGAGCGGTCGCTCGGCTCCGTGCTCGAGGGCCGGACCGTCGTGGCGATCGCACACCGGCTGCACACGGCGCACGACGCCGACCGAGTCGCCGTGGTGGAGGAGGGACTGCTCGCCGAGGTCGGGACCCACGACGAGCTCGTGGAGAGGGAAGGCTCCTATGCCTCACTCTGGGACTCGTGGCACGGTGACCGCTAGGGGAAGGTCGAGTCGCCCGGCCCCTCAGTCGACGTTGCAGTCCTCGCCGACGGCATTCTCGGCGCCCGGCAGCCGCCCGAGCAGGTCGGCGAGCTGTTTGAGCTCGTCGGCATCGAAGCGCTCCCCGAAGAGCGCCCGCACCTCGGCGAAGTGTGACTCCGCAGCCTCTTCGAGCTTGTCCCGCCCCGCATCGGTGATCACGGCGTAGACGACCCGGCGGTCGCTCGAGCACGCAGCCCGGTCCACGTAGCCGGCTGCCTCGAGCCCGTCGAGCAGGCGAGTGATCCCCGACGCCGTGAGCAGCAGTTGCTCTGAGAGGTCGACGCGGCGCATGCGCCCCTCGTCCGCGCGGGCGAGCCGCATCAGCGCCTCGTAGTCGTTGATCGTCAGACCGTGCTGCGCGAGCAGGCTGCCGCTCAGCGAACGCGTCGTCGCCGCGTGCGCCTGGAGCAGGCGGACCCACGCGTCCAGGCTCACAGACCGTTGTGTGCTCAACACTTGACGACTCAATCTTCTCTCGCTACCATTGCTTGCGGACTCAACTATAGCGTACTCAAGGAGGTACTGCAATGAGCACCACGACTGAAGTTCGCCGCACGCTGACGGGAACCTGGGGACTCGACCCGGTTCACTCCTCGGTGGGCTTCGAGGTTCCCTATCTCGTCGGGACGTTCAAGGGCCAGTTCCGCGAGGTTCAGGCCAAGCTCGCGGTCGACGACGCCCAGGCGACTCTCGACGGCACGGCCAAGGTCGACAGCGTCGACGTCAAGGACGAGAACCTCGCGGCGCATCTGCAGTCGCCCGACTTCTTCGACGCCGAGCGCCATCCTGAGCTTGGCTTCACGGCGAACGACATCGATCTCGACAGCGAGACCGTACGTGCCCGCGGCGAGCTGACGATCAAGGGCATCACGAAGCCGGTCGAGGTGACCGGAACGCTGACCGCTCCGATCGTCGACGCCTACGGCAACGAGCGGATCGGGCTCGAGCTCTCGACCACGGTCGACCGCCACGACTTCGAGGTCAGCTGGAACGTTCCCCTGCCGACGGGACAGCCGGCAGTGGGCGATGACGTCAGGATCGTCACCGAGCTCTACTTCGTGAGGGCCGCGTAAGTCCGATGAAGGTCCTGGGCATCTCGGGCAGCCTGCGCGACGCGTCCTTCAACACGAACCTGCTTCGTGCGGCAGCGGAGCTGTTGCCGCACGACGTGGAGTTCGCGCTGTGGGACGGGCTCAAGGCGATCCCGCCCTACGACGAGGACGACGACGTCGAGCCGGCGCCGGCTCCGGTCGCTGCGCTTCGCTCTGCGATCGCCGGCGCCGACGCCGTCCTCATCGCGACGCCCGAGTACAACGCGTCGATCCCCGGGGCCTTGAAGAACGCGCTGGACTGGGTCTCGCGGCCGCTCCGGTCGAACCCGCTGCGCAACAAGCCCGCGGCGGTCGTCGGGGCGAGCACCGGCGCGTTCGGAGCGGTCTGGGCGCAGGCCGAGTTGCGAAAGGTCCTCGGCACGATCGGAGCGCGCGTTCTCGAAGGCGACGTCGCCGTCGGGCACGCGCCGACCCGGTTCGACGAGCAGGGACGGCTGACCGACGAGCAGCTGGTCGTCCAGCTCCAGGAGGTCGTCTCGGGGCTCGTCGACGAGCCTTCTTCCGTCCCGAGTGTGCTCGGCGCAACTGCCTGATGCGGATCGAGTCGTCCGTCACGGCGATCACGTGGCTCCCGTTCAGCGTGCTCGACGCGATGCCGGACCTGCCCCTCGGGATCGCGGTGGCGCACTTCGACGAGCCGCCGCCCCAGCCGCTCTGCGACGTCGATCGGTTGCGTGCCGCCGACGCCTTTCGCGAGGCGAACGAGCTTCAGGCGTGGATCAGCGTCGAGAAAGGCGGGATCGTCGACCACGGCCGTGGCGGCCGCACGCTCGTCGCCGGCGCACGGATCGACCGGGCCACCGACCAGATCGCGTTCCCGGCGGTCGAGTTTCCGGTCCTCCGGCCGCAGGCAGAGGTCGGTGACGGCTTCGTGCGGTTCCAGCAGACCGTCGGCGGACGGATCGGCCTGCCTGCGCCGCGCCCGCTTCGCGGCAAGCCGTATCTGCACATCGGCTCCGCGACTGCCTGGACGACGCTGGAGCTCCTGATTCGCGCCGACGGCTCTTCGGAGGGCAGGCTCGTCGCGTCGAGCCCGTTTCCGCGCCACTCGGTCTACGGCGCCGACGGCAGCCTGGTCTCGGAGCACGGACTCGCCGACTACGACGGCTGGTACCACGAGTCGTTCGAGGAGTCGCCGTGGGCGGGCGGCGAGCTCGAGGAAGAGCTCGATGAGATCGTTCGGCGGAGCGGCGGCGCGAAGCTCGAGCGGCGCCGCCTCGACCCCGGAGAGTGCCTCGTCGAGCAGGGCAAGGCCGGTACCGACATGTTCATGCTGCTCGACGGTGTGCTGCAGGTCCAGCTCGACGGCGAGCCGGTCGCCGAGATCGGCTCCGGCGCCGTGCTCGGCGAGCTTGCTGTGCTCGGGGACGGGAAGCGCACGGCAACGCTCCGCGCGGTCAGGGCCTCGCGCGTCGCCGTGCTGGCGGGGACCTCCCGCCTTGCGGAGCTCGCTCTCGCACGCCGCACTGCCGGCTAGCGGTTGTGGTTCACGAGCTCGATGTTGTGGCCGTCAGGGTCGAAGACAAACGCGCCGTAGTACCCCTCGTGGTACTTCCGCCGCTCGCCGGGGGCCCCGTTGTCGCGGTAGCCGAGGCCGACGAGATCGGCGTGGAAAGCCTCGACGGCTGCGTTGTCGTCGGTCGGGAACGCCATGTGGAAGGGATCGGTCAGCTCACCACGCACGACCGAGAACGATCCTGACGAGCCAGCGAACTGCGCACGGTCGGCACTGTCGTGGTTAAGGCGGAACCCGGCATGGCGCCCGACCGCCTCGTAGAACTCCTTGGCGGCCGCGAGGTCCGCGACCCGGAACCAGAGGTGGTCGATCACGCCGCCCTCGCGCATGGCGCCGTGGTGCACCGCCTCCGCGCTGTTCCCGTCCGGGTCGAGCAGGAAGGATCCGTAGTAGTCGTCCCGGTACTCAGTCCGCAGGCCCGGCTCGCCGTCGCTCCGGTAGCCCGCGGCGGTGCCGGCGCGCCAGAACTCCTTTACCGCCTCGTGCGACGGCGCGACGAACGCGGCGTGCAGCCTGCGCGTGACCGGCTTGCCGGGGCTCCAGCCTGACAGGGAGAAGTCGTTCCACTCGGCGAAGTCGTCCTCCGAGTAGGTCCGCTCGATCCCGAGCGTCCTGAGCACGAGGTCGTAGAACGCCTCGGACGCTGCCCGGTCCGAGACGCGGATCGTTACGTGGTCAAACACCGACGGAGAGCACGCGAGCGCGCCACGCGCCCTTGGGCGCGTGAACGTCGACCTCGTCTCCCGCCTTGGCTCCGAGCAGCGCGAGACCGAGCGGTGACTCAGGCGAGACGCCGCCCACGCTCGAGATCTCCAGGCTCATCCGCTCTCCGTGCTCGTCCTCGATCTCGGCCCTCGAGCCGACGCCGATGGTGCCGCTCGCCGAGGACGTCTCGTCCACCAGCACGGACCTGTCGAGACGGTCGCGAATCTGCCGGATCCGGTGCTCGAGCAGCCCCTGGTCGTTCTTGGCCGCGTGGTACTCGAAGTTCTCCGACAAGTCACCGAAGCCGCGGGCGGTGGCGATCGCCTGGACGACCTGGGCGCGCCCTGGGCCCTCCAGCTCGCGCAATTCCGACTCGAGCTGCGCCTTCTGGGCCCGCGTCATCGGTTCCGGCTTTTCGCTGGGCACCGGCCCAGCGTACCGGCGGTACCCTGGCCGGTCTTGCCTGCGCGCCCCCATCTCATCGCCAGAAGAGACGATCTTCGCAACGTCGCCATCGTGGCGCACGTCGATCACGGGAAGACGACGCTCGTCGACGCGCTCCTCTGGCAATCCGGCTCGTTCCGGGCGAACCAGCAGGTCGCAGAGCGCGTGCTCGACTCGATGGATCTCGAGCGCGAGAAGGGAATCACGATCCTGGCGAAGAACACGGCCGTCCAGATCGGCGACACCAAGGTGAACATCGTCGATACGCCCGGGCACGCCGACTTCGGCGGGGAGGTCGAGCGCGGTCTGACGATGGTCGACGGGGTGCTCTTGCTGGTGGATGCGAGTGAAGGCCCGCTCCCGCAAACGCGCTTCGTCCTCCGGAAGGCACTGGAGGCGCGGCTTCCGGTCGTGCTCGTCGTGAACAAGGTCGATCGGCCCGATGCCCGTCCCGCCGAGGTCGTGAACGAGGTCTACGAGCTCTTCCTCGACCTTGACGCCGACGAGTCGCAGATCGAGTTCCCGATCGTCTACGCCAACGCCCGGGAGGGGCGCGCCGGCCTCTCAAGCGACGATCTGGCCGATGACCTCGGACCGCTCGTGGAGACCCTGCTCGAGACCATCCCGCCGCCGTCCTATGACCCCGACCACCCGCTCCAGGCGCTCGTCACGAACCTCGACGCTTCCCCGTACGTCGGGCGGCTTGCGCTCCTCCGGGTCCTGCACGGGACGATTCGTAAGGGCGAGGAGGTCGCCTGGTGCCGCGCCGAGGGGACCGTCCAGAAGGCTCGCGTGACCGAGCTGTACGTCACCGAGGCGCTGGACCGCGTTGCCGCGGAAGCGGCCGGGCCGGGTGAGATCGTCGCGCTCGCCGGCCTGCCCGACGTGACGATCGGAGAGACGATCGCCGACGTGGAGGATCCGCGGCCACTGCCTGTCACCGCTGTCGACGAGCCCTCGCTGGCGATGACGCTCGGGATCAACACCTCACCACTCGCGGGCACAGAGGGCGACAAGCTGACTGCGAGCGCGCTGATCGGGCGCCTGGAGCAGGAGCTCGTGGGCAACGTCTCGCTCCGAGTCCGGCCGACCTTGCGCCCCGACGTCTGGGAGGTACAGGGACGCGGCGAGCTCCAGCTGGCCGTGCTCGTCGAGATCATGCGCCGCGAGGGCTTCGAGCTCACTGTCGGCAAGCCGGAGGTCCTGACCCGGGAGATCGACGGACAGACGCACGAGCCCGTCGAGCGCGTCGCGATCGACGTCCCCGAGGACTACATCGGAGTCGTCACGCAGATGCTCGCGCTGCGAAAGGGTCGGATGCAGCAGATGGTCAACCACGGGACCGGCTGGGCCCGGATGGAGTACCTCGTTCCGGCGAGAGGGCTGATCGGCTTCCGGACGGAATTCCTGACCGAGACGCGCGGCTCGGGAATCCTGCACCACGTCTTCGAGCGATGGGAGCCGTGGCACGGAGAGATGCGAACACGTCCTACGGGGAGCCTTGTCGCCGACCGCCGGGGTCAGGCGACGTCGTTCGCCATCACCGCGCTTCAGGAGCGCGGGTCGCTCTTCATCAGTCCGCGGCAGGAGCTCTACGAGGGCATGGTCGTGGGCGAGAATGCCCGCGGCGAGGATCTCGACGTGAACGCAGGCAAGGAGAAGAAGCTGACGAACATGCGCTCCGCCTCGGCCGAGGAGCTCGTGCGCCTCATCCCGCCGCGGCCGCTCTCGCTCGAGCAGGCGCTCGAGTTCATCCGCGAGGACGAGTGCGTCGAGGTGACGCCCAAGAGCATCCGCCTGCGCAAGGCCGAGCTGTCGGCGACGACGCGGCAGACGCTCGCCTCGCGCCGCAAGCGCGAGCGCGAGGCAGCGCCGGCGTAGCGCGGGCCGTTACATCGCCTCGACGAGCTGTTCCTGGAGCCAGGAGAGGTACGCGTAGAGCGCGAGCTCGGGCGCCCTCGGCGCGGTCTCGTCGAAGCCGTCCCAGTCGAAGTCCTCGCTGATGTCGAGCCGGGTTCCGAGCACGAGCCGGGCGTCGTTGACCGCCCTGAGCCACGCGTCGGCCTCGCCGCTCGTGAGGATGTCGTGGCCGGCGGTCTCGGCGAGCAGATCGAAGCTCTTCTCACGCCCGGTCACGAGCTGGTCCCGCGTGAGCTCGCGGTAGTCACGCTCCCGGGAGGGATCGTCGTGGGCGGTCGGAAAGAGGCGGCGGAGCGACGGATCCTCGGGCTCTTCGCGGAGCAGCTCACGCAGCTCCTCGGCGACCTGGCGGAGCAGCCCACGCTCCTCCTCGGCGAGGTCGAGGCGAACGGTCCCGTCCGGCCCGCGCCGAATCGAGCTCCGGAACATCAGTCTTGCTGCATCGTCGCCCACAGCCCGTAGGCGTGGAGCCGGGCAACGTCGAGCTCGGCCTTCTCGCGAGTGCCGGCCGCGACGACGGACTTGCCCTCGTGGTGAACCTGGAGCATCAACTTCGTCGCGTGCTCGAGCGTGTAACCGAAGAGCTTCTGGAAGACGAGCGTCACATACGACATCAGGTTGATCGGGTCGTTCCAGACGATCACGACCCAGGGGCGGTCGTGCTCGGGCTCGTCGACCTCGCTGGGCTGCTCGACCTCGACCTCGGCGGGAGCGAGCGTCGTCACGCTCAGAGAAGCTTCAGCGCGGTGTCGAAGCCGGCGCCGAGGGGCTTCTGCGCTGCGACCTGCATGAAGGCCGCGTTCTCGAGTTGTCGCGCGCGGCGCAGCGGCCCGAGGTCGATCGGCCGCATGCCGCCGCCCTCGACGAGCGCCGCGACCTTCCGCTTCGCGTCCTCGTCGTCGCCGGCCATCGGGACGTCGAGCTGGACGCCGTTCTTCTCGCCGGTCTGCAACGTGCGCGCGAAGGTCGTGCAGAACGCCTTCACGACCTTGGTGCCTTCTGGCAGGAGCTTCTGAACCTCCTCCGCGGCCGAGCTGTCGCCGGGCACGACGAACGCGTCCATCGTGTCCCAGTCGAGCGGGACGGAGATCTCGACGACGACCTTGTCGCCCAGCTGGTCGCGGTACTGCTCGACGGCCTCCGCGATCGACGCGTAGTAGAGGGCGAGCACGACGAGGTCGCCTCCGATCGGGCCGCCCGGCTCGACGGCCGTCGAGCCGCCGCCCAACTCCGCCGCAACCGCCTGCGCGTCCTCGGGGTTGCGGTCGATGACCTCGACCGAGTGTCCGCCCGCGACCGAGCGCATGCCGATTCCGCGGCCCATGTTCCCGGCGCCGATGATCGTGACCCGCACCCGGGAACCATGCCTGAAAGCGGCCGGTGCGTGCCGCTGATACATCTTTCTCTATCACTAGAGTTTCGGGATGCTCGGGCGGCTGCTCAGGCTGATCTGGGGCGACGACGTCGAGCGGACGCTGCGGCCGATCCTGATCGTCGGTTTCGCCGGCTCACTGGCAGGGTCCGCCGCCTGGACGTTCATCGGGATCTGGGCCGTCGACGAGCTCGACGCCTCGTCGGCGCAGCTCGGCGTCTACTTCGTGATCGCCGCGGCGCTGTCGGCGACGACGGGGTACGGGGGCGGCTACCTCTCGGACCATCTCGGCCGGCGACCGGTGATCCTCTTCGGCTGGACGGCGGTATCGCTCGTGCCGCTCACCTGGGTTCTCGTCGACGACTTCACGGTCGCCATTCCGCTGCTCCTGCTCACCTCGCTGTTCGCGCCGACGGCGATGGCCGCGACGCAGGCACTCGTCGCGGACGTGGCCCCGCCTGAGCGGCATGAGCACGCCTACGCCTCCCTTCGTGTCTCGAACAACCTCGGCGTCACGCTCGGTCCGCCGGTGGGCGGTGCGCTGCTGCTCACGAGTGACTACGACGTCCTCTGGATCGGCGTCGCGATGCTCGGAGCCGTGACGACGGTGCTGGCGTGGCGCCTGATCCCGCAACGCGGCGAGTTCACGCCCGAGGAGCCGCCCGGGCGCGGCTCGTTCGGCGTGATCCGGCGGGACGGTGCGTTCCTGCTCTTCCTCGTCGCGATGGTACTGGCGCACCTCGTCTACTTCGCCTACGAGGCGGTGCTCCCGATCTCCGCCGTCGACTCCTATGGGCTGACGCCGGCGGCGTGGGGGTTCCTGGTCATCATCAACCCGGCGCTCGTGACGATCTTCCAGCT
>DATFOC010000072.1:0-19013 GCA_035265935.1 Gaiellaceae bacterium | reverse complement strand
CGGCTCGAGCTCTCGATCGCCGACCCTGAACCGCCCGCCCTCGAGCTCCTCGAACTCCCCTGTGGCGAGCGCCGACCTCAGCGGGCCGAGCTCCTTTCCGAGCTTCGGCCCCAGCACCGGCAGGTTCGGCTTCACGACGAGGTCCTGCGCCTCGACCTCGCCCTGCTCGACCTCCTTCACGCGCAGCTCGTCCCGGATCTCGTCGACGTGCTCGCCGTTCAGGCTCGCGCCCTGGACGACGAGCCGCCTGAGCGGCTGGCGCAGCTTCAGGCCCGACGCGGAGCGCGCTTGATGTCCGAGTCCCACGACGCGGCGCGCCTCGGCCACGTCGCCGAGTAGCGATCCGTCAACCTCTCGGGCCTCGGGCCAGCCCGCGAGGAAGACTGACGCCGGCGCTCCCTCGAGCGGCTCCGCCACCAGCACCCGCCAGAGCCGGTCGGCGAGGAACGGCATCACCGGTGCGATCACTTGCACCGCCTGGACGAGCGCCCACCACAGCGTCCCGAACGCATCCTGGTCGTCGCCGTAGAAACGACGGCGAGAGCGCCGGATGTACCAGTTCGAGAGGTCGTCCACGAACGACTCCCAGGCCCGGACGACGCCCGGCGTCCAGAAGCGCTCGTACTCCACAGTTGTCTCCGCAACGAGCTGGTCCGTCCGCGCGACGAGCCAGCGGTCGAGCGGACGCTCGGGCGCCGGACGCTCGCCCCATTCCGGCCGGAAGCCTTCGATATTCGCGTACGTGACGAGGAACGAGACCGAGTTCCAGAAGGTCAGCAGGCGCCGCTTGACCTCGTTCGCCGGCCCGTAGCCGAAGTTCACGTTCTGGCTCGGCACCTGCTCGGAGTAGATCCAGCGCATCACGTCCGCGCCCATCCGCTCGATCGCCTCGTTCGCCTCGATCGCGTTGCCAGTGGACTTGTGCATCTCCTTGCCGGTCTCGTCCCGGACCCGCTCGTAGGCAAGCACGCGCTCGTACGGCGACCGGCCCTCGAGCGTGACCGACATGAACGACATCGAGTAGAACCAAAGCCTGATCTGCTCGCGGCTCTCGGACACCCAGTCGGCCGGGAACCACTGCTCCCAGTCCGCGTGATCGGGCAGGTCGGCGCCGGTCAAACCCCTTGCCGCGCCGCTCGCGCTTCCCCCCGGCTTTCGCTCCGGATTGCGCCAGCCGAGCGTCGAGAACGGGACGATGCCGGCGTCGAGCCAGGCGTCGCCAACCTCCGGAATCCTCCGGACTTGTCCGCCACATGACTCGCAGCGCACGGTCACATCGTCGATCCAGGGCCGGTGAAGCTCGCGGAGTTGGTCGAGGCCCGCGGTCGCACGTTCCTCGAGCTCTTCGCGCGATCCGATCACGTTCAGGTGCCCGCACTCACATGGGTAGAACGGCAGCGGCAGCCCGAAGTAACGCTTGCGCGAGATGTTCCAGTCCCCCATGTTGCGAAGCCAGTCGTCCATCCGCTTCGAGTAGAAGCTCGGCGACCACTCGACGGTCGCGTTTGCGTCCATCAGCGGTTGGCGGAGCTCGTCCGCGGAGATGAACCAGTCGTCGACCACCCGGAAGACGAGCGGCGTCTTGCAGCGCCAGCAGATCGGGTATCGATGGACGATTCGTCCGGAGTCGACGAGCAAGCCGCGCTCTCGCAGCGATTCGATCACCGGCTCCTCGACCTCGTCGGTCGAGAGACCCGCAAACGCTCCGTAGGCGGCGACCATACGGCCTTCCTCGTCGATGGGCGTGAGAACCGGCAGGTCGTGAACCCGCGAGAGCTCGAAGTCCTCGGTTCCAGCCCCCGGCGCTATATGGACGATTCCGGTTCCCTCGGTGAGCGAGACGTCGTCCCACAGGATCACGCGATGGACGACGCCTTGCTGCGCCGCCAGGTCGTCGAAGGGGCCGTCGTACTCGAGCGCGACGAGCTCCTCACCCCTGACCACACGCTCGTAGTCGCCTTCCTCCTTCAGCCTCCAGCCCCCATCGCGGAGGCCGTACTCCGCGTCGGGCTTTACCGCAGCCGCCACGTTTGCCGGCAGCGTCCACGGCGTCGTGGTCCAGACGATCAGCGCCTCGCCGTCACGGCCCTTCAGCGGGAACCGAACGTAGAGCGAGGGATGGTTGAGCTCGCGGTAGTTCTCCTCACCAGCTTGCTCATGGTGGGAGAGCGAGGTTCCGCACCGCGGACACCACTGCGTCGAGCGATGGCCCTTGTACAGCCAGCCTCGCTCATGCGTCGTCTTGAGGAAGCGCCAGATGTATTCGATGTTCGCGTCCGAGAACGTGTAATAGCTGTTCGGCCAGTCCATCCACATCCCGAGCCGCCGCGACTGGTCGGTGATGAGCGCGGCGAACTGCGCCACCCGCTCGATGCATCGGTCGGCGAACTCTGCGAGGCCGTACTGCTCGATGTCCCGCTTCGAGTTCAGGCCCAGAGAACGCTCGACTTCGACCTCGACGTGAAGACCCTGGCAGTCGAAGCCGTTCTGGTAGCGCTGGTCGAAGCCGCGGAGCGCCTTGTAACGCTGGAAGACGTCCTTGAGCGTCCGGCCCCAGGCGTGGTGGACGCCCATCGGGTTGTTGGCGGTGATCGGGCCGTCGATGAAGCTCCACTTTTCGCCGCCCGCGTTCTGCTCGCGCAGGCGGTCGAAGATCCGCTCCTCGTCCCACCACGCGAGGATCTCCTGCTCGAGCGCGGGATGGTCGGGCTTGTCGGCCAGCGGTGAGAAGACGGTGTCCGCCATGCGTTCGATTTTACGGAGGCGCGGGAACAGCCCAACCGGGACGCTCGTTACCCTTCCCGAAACCTTGAACCCTGAAAGGAACTCCTAGATGACAGACGCACAGGCCGTAACTGAGGAGACGTTCGACCAGGAAGTGCTCTCCTCCGACACCCCGGTCCTCGTGGACTTCTGGGCCGAGTGGTGCCAGCCGTGCCACATGGTCTCGCCCATCCTCGACAAGATCGCCGAGGAGCGGCAGGGCGAGCTGAAGCTCGTGAAGATCAACATCGACGAACAGCCCGCGATCGCCCAGCGCTACGGGATCGCGTCGATCCCCACGATGGTCCTCTTCAAGGACGGCGAGCCCGCGGCCGCCGCGCTCGGCGCGCAGCCGAAGGGCGCCCTCGAGCGCCAGCTCGGTCTCTCCGAGAACGGCGCCGGGTAGCCGGCTTCCTCCTCATCAATCCACGCTCGGGGGAAGGCTCCCCGAGCGCGGATGACCTCATTGCCGCCGCCGAGGAGCGCGGCATCGGCGTCCACGTCCTCGGCGAGGGCGACGACGCCGCGGAGCTCGCCCGTGGAGCCGACGCCGAGGCGCTCGGGATGGCCGGCGGCGATGGGTCGCTCGCACAGGTGGCGCAGGTGGCCCTCGAGCGCGACGTCCCGTTCGTCTGCGTGCCGTTCGGGACGCGCAACCACTTCGCGCGCGATATCGGGCTCGACCGCGACGACCCGATCGCGGCGCTCGACTCCTTCGGCGGCTGGGAGCGGCGCATCGACGTGGGCCGGATTGGGGGCGACCTCTTCCTCAACAACGTCAGCCTCGGTCACTACGCGACACTCGTCCACCGGCGTGAGCATCACCGAGGTCGGAGAGACACCTTCGCGCGGCTGCGCGCCCTGCTCCTGACGATCACCAACCGCGAGGCCCTCGGCTTGAAGATCGACGGCGAGCCGGTCGATGCGAGCGTCGCGCTGGTCTCGAACAACGACTACAACCTCGAGCTGCTGTCGATCGGCGAGCGGGAGCGGCTCGACGAGGGGCGGCTGCACCTATATCTCGCGACCGGCTGGCGCTTCTCCGAGTGGGATGAACGCGCCTGCACGTCGGTGACGATCGATGCGGCGCGACACCGGATCAAGGCAGCGATCGACGGCGAGCCGGCGGCGTTCGAAACGCCGCTCGAGTTCACGATCGAGCCACTCGCGCTACGCGTCCTGCTGCCTGCGGCGCCAGGCTGAGATCACGGCGGGGATGTGCGGGAACGCGACGTCGCCCCAGGGGATCTCGTCCGGAGCGAAGAAGGCGAAGTCCAGGACGTCGTCGTCGGGGGTTGGCACTCCGTCGGCGATCCGGGCGCTCCAGTACAGGTTCATCGTCGAGATCTCGCGCGACTCGGCCCGGTACCAGTCCATGAACACACCGACGAACTCGGTGTTGCGCAGGGCGATCCCGGCCTCTTCGCGCAACTCCCGGTGGAGGGCCTCGAGCGGATCCTCCCCCTCCTCGACGAAGCCGCCGGGCAGATCGAGCTTGCCGGCGGACGGCTCGTGTGCGCGCCTCGCGAACATCACCCGCCCGTCGTCGTCCACGACGAGGGCGGATGCCGTCGGCTTCGGGTTGGCGTAGTGGACGAAGCCGCACTCGGAGCACTCCACGCGGCCCTCCACGTGCCGAACCGTCGCCGCGCAGAGCGGGCAGCGCCTCCAGGCGTCGAGCTCTCCCACGGATCGCAACAATAGGGCCGTGCACGAGGATCCAGCACCAACACCGGAGGAGCACGAGCAGGCGGCCGAGCAGCTGCCGGAATCGCAGGCGGGCGAGGGCCCCGGCCATGAGGACGACGACCTCCCCGAGGACGACGCGGACTCGTGAGGCATGTCCCGGCCTCCGTGACCGAGCTGTCGCGGATCGGCCTCCTGGCAGAGCTGCCCGGCGAGCAGCTCAGCAAGCTCGCCCACCGGATGCGGCGGGAGGAGGTCGGCCCAGGGCAGCCGCTCCTGCGTGAGGGGGACGAGGGTGACCGCTTTTACGTCGTCCTCAACGGCCTCCTCTCGGTGACCCAGAACGATCGCGGCCTCCGTCGCATCCTCAAGCCGGGCGACTACTTCGGCGAGGTGGCTCTGGCGATGGACCTGCCGCGAACGGCGTCGATCTCGCCGATGACGCTCTCGACGGTCGCGAGCTGCGACCGCGAGACGTTCGACGAGTTCATCCGCCCACTGTTCGCCGAGTAGGACGCTACGGGCCGTCTTCACGCCGAGCGGCAGCGACCAGAGCTTCCCGCTCGCCTGCCGGTCGCGAACCTCCCAGGTGGGCGATCGCCATCTGCGGCACAATCCGTGACCGAGGCCGTCGCTTGAGACGGTTGTCCCTCGATCGAGCGATCGTCGGGTTCAAGGGACGGTCGATCTGACCCCGAAGGCGTCAGGAACGTTTTGCCGTCAGCCGCCGCGAAGATTCCCGTCTACCGGGGCGAATTCGGCCCCGAGCAGGCCGAGCGCCTGCTCTGGCGTGCCGGTTTCGGGCCACGCCGGGGCCAGGCGAAGAAGCTCGCGAGGCAGGGCCTGAACGAGTCCGTTCGCGCGCTCACCGCGCCGGGACACCAGCGTTTCGTCGGGCCGCGCCCGAAGGACGAGAAGGGCCGCCCGCTCGCGCCACGCGACGCATGGGGCCACGACCATCTCTGGTGGCTCGACCGCATGGTTCGCAGCAACCGGCCGCTGATGGAGCGGATGACGCTCGTCTGGCACGACTGGTTCGCGACGTCGAACGAAGGCGTCGGCTCGCAGGGGCTCATGCTCCGGCAGAACGCGCTCTTCCGCCGCTACTGGCTCGGGTCCTTTCGGCAGCTGACACTCGCCGTCACACGCGACCCCGCGATGCTGCTCTGGCTCTCCGGGACCGACAACACGAAGTGGTCGCCGAACGAGAACTACGCCCGTGAGCTGATGGAGCTCTTCACGCTCGGCGCCGGACGTGGTTACACCGAGCGCGACGTCCGTGAGCAGGCGCGTGCTCTGACAGGTTTCCGCAACGACTGGCGCGAGGGCGTAGGCCCGACGCGCTTCCGCTTCGACCGAGAGCGACACGACCTGGGCTCGAAGCGCATCTTCGGGCGGCGCGGACGCTTCGACTGGCGCGACGCCGTCGAGCTCTGCGTCGAACATCCGCGGCACCCGTCGTTCTTCGTCTCGAAGCTCTGGGGGTACTTCATCCCAACCACGCCTCCCGCCGCAACCCGCCGCGGGCTCGAGCGTCTCTACGTGCGAAGCGCGTACAGGGCGCGTCCCGTCGTGCGCGCGATCCTCAAGCACCCGCACTTCTACGACGGCCCGCGGATGGTGAAGCCGCCGATCGTCTACACCGCGGGGCTCCTTCGCGCGTCCGGCCGCGGAATCGACACGGAGTCGTGGACGTGGCTCTGCGCGAACGCGGGCCAGCAGCTCTTCTATCCGCCGAACGTGTCGGGCTGGAACGACGACCGCTGGCTCGACACGGCGACCTACCTGGCCCGGTGGGACATCGCCGGACGGGTCGCGCGAAACGGGCAGCTCGACCCGAACAAGGTGCAGGCGCCGTTCGACGCCGACAAGCTGCTCGACAGGGCGCTCGCGTACTGGGGCAATCCGCAGCTCTCCCCCGGCACGCGCCGCGTGCTGCGTAACTACACCAAGCGCGCGCTCGGGACCGCCAACCAGAACTGGAAGCGGCGGAGCTACCCGGCGCTCGTCGAGAACTCCCTCCGCCAGCTGATCGCCGTCTCCCCCGACCTCCAGACCTCATGAGCCGCTGCTGCAACGAGTTCTCCCGTTCCTCCCTCCTGCGCCGCGCGGTCGCCGAGGCGGGCTCCGGGCTGCCGGGGATCGAGCCGGGGATGCCGATGCCTGCCGGCACCGGTCTCGACCGCCGCGACTTCATGCTCCGCTCCGCGGGGCTCGCGCTGGCCGTGTACGGGGCCGGGTCGTTCGCATTGCCGGGCTTCGAGGACGGAATCCTCGAGGCGGCGGAGGCGGCGCCCGCGCAGCCGGTGCTCGTCAGCGTCTTCCTGGACGGCGGCGCCGACTCGCTCTCGCTGCTCGCGCCGATCGGCGATCCCGACTACCGGCGGCTGCGGCCACGGCTTGCGCTGCCGGACTCGGGGCTCGTGTTCACGGAGGATCCCGGGCTGCGCTGGCATCCCGAGGCGGCCGCGTTCAGGACGCTGCACCTCGAGGGCAAGCTCACCGTCCTCCCCACCGTCGGCTACACGGATGCCGACCAGTCCCACTTCACCTCACGTCACTACTGGGAGGTCGGCGCGACGAATCCCGGGCTCCGCACCGGCTGGATGGGCCGCTATCTCGATCGGGCCGGGCGGCGGGACAACCCGCTGCAGGGGCTCAGCCTCGACGGCGAGCTCGCGCCGCCGCTGGCGACGCGGAAGGCGCCGGTCGCGGCGCTGCGGGGCGCGGACAGTTACCGCTTCTGGGCGCCCGGGGTCTGGGGCGAAGTGGAACGGGAGATGCTGGAGACGCTCGCGCCGCTCGGGCGCGCCCGCGGCGCTCGCGGCAAGGCCCTCGCGTCGATTGCCGGGACCGCGGCGCAGGCGAACCGGCTCCGCCAACAGCTTGCGCCGTTCAACGGCGCCGGGATCACGAGCCCGGTCGCCTATCCGCAGCACCGCAGCAGCTTCCCGAAGCGCCTCTCGGGCCTGGCGGCGATGCTCGGGGCCGGCCTTCCGTTGCGCTGCGTCGCGCTGCGCGCGTACGGGATGTACGACACGCACGACGACCAGGCTGAGGCGCTGGGACAAGGACTGAAGCTGACCGGCGACAGCCTGCTCGCGTTCCAGCGCGACCTGGAGGCGCGCGGGCTGGCCGACCGCGTGCTCACGCTCGTCTGGTCGGAGTTCGGCCGGCGCGCCGAGGAGAACGGCTCGCGCGGCACCGACCACGGAGCGGCCGGGGTAGGCATGGTGATGGGCACCCGAGCCCGGGGCCAGATGATTGGCGAGCTGCCGCGGCTCCGCCAGGCCCTCGACCGGGAAGGCAACCTGAAGGCAACCGTGGACTTCCGGAGCGTCTACAGCTCGCTGCTCGAGCAGTGGTTCGACTTCGACGCCGCCGGCGCGATCCCCAACGCGCGGGCCTACCGGCGTCTCCAGCTGGTCAAGTGAGGCGCCTCGCCCTTCTGGGGCTGACGGTGGCCGCCCTCGTCGCTGCGGCGCACCCGGTGCTCGCGGCGCGCCCACCCGCGCGCGTCCAGGTGACGGCGCTCGAGTTCGAATATCGGCTGTCCAGGCTGACCGTCAGGCAGGGGCCGGCGCTGATCCAGCTCGTCAACTACGGCGAGGACGAGCACGATCTCTACGTTCACCGGATCGGCGGGACGAGGACCTTTCGCGTGAGGAGGATCCTCCCGGGCGAGCGGGCCACCCTGTCGATCCGCCTCCTGCCGGGCCGCTATCACCTCTGGTGCGCGGTGTCAGACCACCGCGCGCGCGGCATGCGGGCAACCCTTCGCGTCAGGCGCTAGGCCCTAGTAACAAGTTGTTACTCGCCTCGAGGCCCTCGGAAGGCCGCGTGGTGTGGCTAGTAACAAGTTGTTACTTGCCGTCGGAGGCGAGTTCGCCGATCACGGCGTCGCTGAGTCGCGGCCAGGCGTCGAGGGCCCACTGGCCGAACTCGAAATCGGTGAGCACTGCGAGGGCAAGACGGCGATCCGGATCGACCCAGAGGAAGGTGCCGCTGCCGCCGAAGTGGCCGAACGTCCGCACCGAGGCTCGGTTCCCCGTCCAGTGGCTCGGCTTCCCATCGCGGAGCTCGAGCCCGAGCCCCCAGTCGTTCGGGTCGTAGCGCCCGATCCCCGGGATCACGCCGCCGAGGCCCGGGAACTGGACGGTGATCGCCTCGTCGAGCGTCTCCCGTGCGACGAGCGTCGGGTCGAGCAACTCGCGGCCGAGCCGCAGCAGGTCGTCCAACGAGCCCCGCACCCCGGCCGCCGCCGAGCCCTCGAGCGTGGCGCTGATCCCGAGCGGCTCGAAGGCCGCCTGGCCGAGATAGTCGGCAAACGGCATCTCGGCTTGATGCCCGACGAACCCCGCGAGGACCTCGAAGCCCGCGTTCGAGTAGATCCGCCGCGTCGCCGGCTTCGCGATCGGCTCGGTGCCCTCGAACGGGAGCCCCGAGGTGTGCGCGAGCAGGTGACGGACGGTCGAGCCCGGCGGGCCTGCCGGTTCGTCGAGGTCGACGGTGCCCTCCTCCGCGGCGATCAGCACGGCCAGCGCCGTCGCCGGCTTCGTGACCGACGCCCAGCGGAACGTACGACCGGCTTCGCCCTGCGTCGCTACGACCTCCCCGTCCGAGACGACGCCGGCTGCGACGTTCTCCGCGGGCCATTCGTCGACCTGGCGCAGTGCCTCCACGGCGGCGGATACTAGGCCCGTGCCATACCGGCGGATCCCGGGCCACTCGCCGTACGAGTCGATCATGGGCTACTCGCGCGCCGTCGTCGCCGGCGACCACGTCTACGTGGCCGGGACCGCTCCGATCCCTGCGGACGGCAGCGATCCGCCGGAGGGCGCGTACGAACAGACCCGACTTTGCCTGGAAATCGTCAAGGGCGCGCTCGAGCGGGCAGGCTCGCGGCTCGAGGACGTCGTTCGCACATGCGTCTACCTGACCGACGCGTCAGCCTTCGACGAGATGGCGCGGGCGCACGGCGACGTGTTCAGGGACATCCGCCCGGTCAATACGACCGTCGTCATCGCCGGGCTCGTGGATCCTCGCTGGCTCCTCGAGTTGGACGTCGTCGCAGTCCTGTCAGACTGACGCGCCATGAAACAGGCCTGGCCCGCGTCGATCACGGGTGTGGAGGGGTTCGCCGCCGGTGGCAGTGTCCTCGAGCACAAGTTCGGTCGGGGTGAGCCGTACACGCTCGGCGTCGAGGAGGAATACATGCTGCTCGACGGCGAGAGCTTCGACCTCGTGCAACGGATCGACACGGTGCTGGCCGCGTTCGTCGGCCACGAGGACGAGGCGCGGATGAAGCCCGAGCTCATGCAGTCGACGCTGGAGGTCGCGACGCCCGTCTGCCGGACCGCCGCCGAGGCCGACCGGGAGCTCCGGCGCCTCAGGTCGGCCGTCAAGCAGATCGCGGGCGAGAACGGCCTGCGGATGGGCTCGGCCGGGACGCACCCGTTCAGCCTCTTCGAGCGCCAGCGGATCACCGCGCGCGACCGGTACCGAGCCCTGGTCGACCAGATGCAGTACGTCGCCCGCCGCGAGCTGATCTTCGGGCTCCACGTCCACGTTGCCGTGGACGACCCGGACAAGGCGATCCACGTGGTCAACGGCTTGCTCGTCGACCTGCCGTTGCTGATGGCGCTGTCGGCGAGCTCACCCTTCTGGCGCGGCGAGCCGACCGGCCTTGCGTCCACCCGCCAGCCGATCTTCGCGGCCTTCCCGCGTTCCGGGCCACCGCCGCGCTTCCGCGACTACGAGGACTACGCCGCGGTGGTCGGACAGCTGGAGAAGACGGGCTGCATCGCCGACTACACGCACATCTGGTGGGACATCCGGCCCCATCCACGGCTCGGCACCGTCGAGATCCGGATCTGCGACTGCGTCACCCGCGTGGAGGACGCCGTCGCGATCGCTGCGTTCTGCCAGGCGCTCGTGAAGCACTACTGCGACCTGGCGGAGCAGGAGGGCGGAATCCCCGGCTACCACCGGATCCTGACCACTGAGAACAAGTGGCTCGCGGTGCGCTACGGGCTCGAGGCGCCGATTATGGATCTCAACACGGGTGCACGGAACCGCATTGCCGTCGCCCAGCTCGTGCGCCGCCGCCTCGCGGAGATCGAGCCGCACGCTAGAGAGCTCGGCTCCGACAGCGAGCTGGAAGGCATCCGCGAGATCCTGAGTCGCGGCAACGGCTCCGATCGCCAGCTCCGGGTCTACAACGCCAATCGCGACATCGTCGAGGTCGTCCGCGAGATCGCAGACGCCACGGAGGACATCTAGGCGCGTCGAAGGTTCAGAGTACGACCATGGCTCGGGACCTCCGATCCTCCCCCGATGGTCGACCGGACGATCAACCTTCGCGGCAGCAGCGCTCGCACAAGAACCGCGTTCTGGCGGGTCTTCGGGCGGACGAGCGCGGCTGGATCGCGGGTGCCCAGTCTGGTTCGCTTCCCGATCTCGAGGCGCTCTTCCGGGAGCACTGGCCCCGCGCCTACCGGGCCGCCTACCTGGTCGTCCACGACGGCGCCGCGGCCGAGGACATCGCACAGGAGGCCATGCTGTCCGCGATCCGGACACTCGACCGGTTCGACAGGCGCCGTCCTTTCGGGCCGTGGCTCCACCGGCTCGTCGTCAACCGGGCGATCGACTGGGCGCGAGCGAGTGCGCTGCGCGCCGAGGCCGACGAGCCCGCGCTGGAGCTGGCGGCGGCCGGCCGGGCCGAGGAAGGAGAGTCTTACTCGCAGCCCCTGCTCGCTGGCCTCGGCGGGCTGTCGCCGGACCACCGCGCAGTGATCGTGCTCAGGCACCTGCTGGAGTACTCGCCCCGCGAGATCGCGCGGATGCTCGACCTGCCGCGCGGCACCGTCAACTCCCGCCTTCGCCGAGGCCTCGACCGGCTCGCGGACCGGATCGAGGTCGACGAGGACACGCTGTGAATGCGATCGAGCTTCGCCGCGAGCTGCTCGCCATCCCGCCGCCCGACGAGCTCGGCGCCACGCGCCGGTCGTGGCAGCTGGCGCGCGCAGCGTTCGACGAGCGGGAGCCGACGCCGTGGCCGAAGCGGCACACCCGTGGGCTCGCCGCAGCCGCGGTGGCGATCGCAGCTCTCGCCGCCGTCCTGAGCCCGCCGGGCCGCGCTGTGATCGCGGACGTACGAGAAACGCTCGGAACCGAGAAGATCGCAACAGCGCCGCAGCCGAGGGCAGCGCCTTTCACGCTGCCGGCGGAGGGACGCGTGCTCGTCACGGCCCCGACCGGCCTCTGGATCGTCAAGGCGAACGGCTCCAAGCGGCGGGTCGGCGACTTCGGCGACGCGTCGTGGTCAGCGGGGGGACTGGCGGTCGCCTCGACTCGGAGCCGGCTCGCGGCCTTCAACCCGACTGGCGGGATCCGGTGGACACTCACCCGGCCGCGAGTTCATGACGCCCGGTGGTCTTCCAGCGCGTCACGGATCGCCTACCTGAGCGGGTCGAACCTCCGTGTGGTCGCGGCGGACAAGACCGGCGACCGGCGCATGGACGGTGCAGCCGACGTCGCTCCCGCCTGGCGACCCGGCGAGCAGCCCCTCGTGGCGTACGTGAGCGCCGATGGCGTCCTGACCGT
The DNA here is from genome assembly GCA_035265935.1 of Gaiellaceae bacterium. GTDB lineage: Bacteria > Actinomycetota > Thermoleophilia > Gaiellales > Gaiellaceae > JACDAN01. Next base: position 6,959 of record DATFOC010000072.1, on the reverse strand, counting down.
TCGGGACTCGGACACGGATGAGACGCTCTGGACCTCCGGGGTTCGGGCCACGCCTGCGCAGCTCGCCTGGTCGGCGGACGGACGGCGACTCGTCGCAGCCGTGCCGCTCTCCGACGGCCGTTTCGCCCTCACCGTCTACGACGAGGCCGGCCGCCGCCTTCAGTCGCTCCCCCTTCCCGGCACCTTCGTGGACGCGGCCTTCGCGCCCGACGATCATCGCGTCGCCCTGATCCGCCGGCAGCGGGCCGAGGACGGCGAGACGAGCGAACTCCTGGTGGTCGACGCGGACAGCGTCCGCCGGCAGACGCCCGTCTTCAGCGGACAGGGCCGCTTCAGCGACGTCGCGTGGTCGCCGGGCGCACGCTGGCTGCTGCTCGGCTGGCAGAGCGCCGACCAGTGGCTCTTCCTACGCTCGACAGCCGTGGAGAAGGTGAAAGCAGTCTCGAGTCTGGCGCAGCAGTTCGACCCGGGCGGGACCGGCGCCGGCCCGTTTCCGCGCATCGAGGGCTGGTGTTGCGGCGGTTAGGCTGCCGCCGTGCTCGCGACAGGGGACCGGATTCCCGACGTCGACGTGTGGCTCGCGCCGCGCGAGGGCGTGTCGCTCCACGACCTCGTCTCCGAGGGCGCGAAAAGTCAATAGGAAAGAACAGCGCGGCTAGAGCGAGCGAGCGGGCTCGACCAGCGGTCTAAGTCGGGCACCTCGCCGTCCTCGTATTGCCACGAGGTAGCCTCAAGCGCCGTGGCTCATGTTCTCCGTGACGTCGCCGAGAGCGACCTCGATGCCTTCTACGAGCACCAGCGTGAGCCCGAAGCGACGGAGATGGCGCTCTTCCCGGCGCGCGACCGCGAGGCTTTCGACGCGCACTGGCAACGCATCCTCGCGGACGACTCCTTGATCAAGAAGACGATGGTCCACGATGGGCAGGTCGCCGGAAACATCGGTTGCTGGGAGCAGGACGGGCGGCGCCTGGATCGGCTACTGGGTCGGCAAGGAGTTCTGGGGCCGCGGCCTGGCCACACGCGCCCTGGCCGAGTTCGTCGATGATCTCCCGCGGCCCCTCCACGCGTGGGTGGCAGGAAGCAACGTCGGCTCGATCCGCGTGCTCGAGAAGTGCGGCTTCGTCCCCGTGGGCTCACGCACCGAGCACGACGAGAACTTCGGCCGGCCGGTCGAGGAGGTCCTCTACGAGCTCGCCTAGCGAAGCTCGCGATAGCGGAAGCAGGTCGTCGTGTGGGCGAAAAGTCAATAGGAAAGAGACGGGCCGCTTAGGCCCACGGGCCTCGCCGTGAGCGCATGCCCATTCGCTACGGGATGACTACTCGCGCGAATCCCGCAAGCCTCGCGCGGCGGCGAGCAATTCGTCCACGTCGGGAACGTCGTCGTCCTCGTAGGCCCATGCGCCACGGACCGTGCCGTTGGTGTCGATGAGAAAAGCGGAGCGGCGGGCGACGTCGGTCATCCCCCGGTAGTCGCGGGCGATCCCAAATCCGCGCACGGCATCGCCGTTCCAGTCAGACAGCAGCACAAAGTTCAGGTCGAGCGCTTGCATCCAGGCGACGTGTGACCACGCCGAGTCGCGAGACGCGGCCATCGCCCGCACGCCCGCCGCCTCGAACTCCTTGCTTCTGTCACGCAGAAGCTCCATCTCGCTTGTTCAAGTCCCGGACCAATCGAAGAGATACCAGAGGACGAGGATCGGCCCTTCGGACACGAGGTCATGGAGCGAGACGCCCTCGCGGGGTGCTAGCCACACCTGGGCGTCAGGGATCCGGTCGCCGACCGCGAGCACGGTGGGACACTACTGAGCGGCCACGGTAGAGGCGCTTCCACTCGTCGGGGCCGGTCAGTTGCGGGCCGTTCACGCGACTGGTCGAAAAGTCAATAGGAAAGAGAGAAGGCCGGGTGGAGCAGGCTCCGCGCCGTTCTGGCCTGAGACGCTGCTCAGGAGAGTGTCAATCGGGCCGAATATGCTCCTGAATCGGCCCCCAGTAGCTGGGGCCGAATCGAGTCCGAGGGCTGACTACTCTGGGCAGGGTGGCCGTGTCCGGGCGAATACGCTCACCACGTCCTGTCCGAAGGGCCGGTCGACACGAGCGTTTTCCGAGGTCATCGGACCGAGGTTGCCGGCGAGAGTGGTGCTGACGAACAGAGCATGGCAAGGCGCTGCATCGGGGTTGGCGGCGCCGGACGCCGACGGTGCAAGAGCGCCAACTACCCCGAGGCTCCCGAGCAGCAGAACGGTTAGGCGACGTCGCATCGGATCCCTCCTTGCGTGGCCGGACAGCGCTTCTCCCTTCCCAGTCTCCCGCGCTGGGCGAACTGAGTCAAGCGGCGCGGCCTTGCTCGTCACGTTCTGACCTATTGATCCCTTCTACTTAGCGAGTGGTCGGGCACCTGAACGAACGAGATGGAGCTCCTGCGTGACAGGAGCAAGGAGTTCGAGGACGCGGGCGTCCGGATCATGGCAGCCTCGCGCGACTCGGCGTGGTCGCACGTCGCCTGGATCCAGGCGCTCGACCTGAATTTTCCACTGCTCTCGGACTGGAACGGCGACGCCGTGCGCGGCTTCGGGATCGCGCGGGACTATCGGGGGATGAGCGACGTCGCGCGGCGGGCTGCGTTCCTCGTCGACACCGACGGTACGGTCCGCGGCGCATGGGCCTACGAGGACGGCGACGTTCCGGACGTGGACGAGCTACTCGCGGCCGCGCGGGCCTTGTCGGGCTCGTCCTAGCCGTCTATCTCGCCGGCGCCCTGCTCTCGACGTGGCCGGCGCTGCAGGACGCCCGCTCGGACTTCCTCGCCGAGGGGCTTCCGGGCCTGCCCGGCGCAGCGGCTCCCGGCGACCATCTTCAGGTCGTCTGGCAGCTCTGGATCCCCGGCCACCAGCTCGGGCGCGGCGCGTCTCCGTGGCTCGATCCGTACAGCTTCCAGCCGGAGGTCGAGCCTCGCGTCAACTTCGCGGGCTGGCCGTTCGCCGTCGTCTTCGGGCCGCTGAAGGGGTTGTTCGGGACGGTCGCCGCCTGGAACCTCTTCGTGCTGCTGGGGTACCTCGGTGCCGGGGGCTTGACGTTTCTCTGGCTCCGCTCGGTCGGGCTCGGCGTCTGGGCGTCGCTCGCCGGCGGCCTCGTGTTCGCGCTCGCGCCGTATCGCGCCGTCCAGGGTGGCGCCGGACACCTGCTCGCATGGATCGGGATGCTGCTCCCGCTCTCGCTCTGGGCGTGGGAGCGGCGCCTGTACTGGCTCACCGCCGCGGCGCTCGCGTCCATTCCGCTGTCGGGACAGGCGCACCTGGCGCTCGGTGCGCTGCCGTTCGTCTTCGCCTACGCGCTCGCGCGAGGCGGCGATCGGCGCTGGGCGGCCGGCGCGCTTGCGGCGGGCCTGGCCGCCGGCGTCCTCGTCTGGGCGGTGTCGATCCGGGGCTCGATCGGCTCCTCGCGCTCCTTCGCCCAGGTCGAGCGCTACTCGGCCGAGTTGGCCGACTTCTTCTCACGGGATCCGCGTCACGGGCTCGAGGCGTTCGTCTTCGTCGGCTGGCTGGTGCCGCTGCTGGCGCTCCTCGGGTTTGCGCTGCATCGCCGCACGAGCCTCGGTCTCGTCCTCGGTGCGGGAGCGCTCCTGCCGATGGTCCTCGCCCTCGGCGCCAACCTTCCCGGCTACGAGGAGGTCTGGGAGACGGTTCCGGGCCTCGGAGTGACGCGCGTGCCCGGCCGGTTGATGGTCATCACCTGCCTCGCGCTCGCGGGGCTTTCAGCGCTCGGGCTGGAGTGGGTCCTGCAACAGAGGCGCGGGCTCGCGGTAGCGGGCGCGGCTCTCGTCCTGGTGGCCGTCGACCTCCGCGCGGAAGTGACCGCGTACCGACCGACAGCCGCGGACGAGGGGAATCGTGCGTACACGGCACTCGGGCGGGAGGCTGGAGGACGCCTGCTGGAGATGCCCGTGTACGCGCCGGACCGCCAGGAGGCGAGCGTCTATCTGTACTACGCGATGCAGGACCCGCGGGAGCGGCCGGCAGGCTACTCGACGGTGGCGCCGAGAGAAGCGGCACGGGCGCTCCGGGAGCTCCAGCCGTGCGCCGACGTGCGCAACCTGGCCGAGCTCGGCGTCCGGTACCTCGCCGTCTTCGGCCGTGCGCGCTGCGGAGTCGCCGGACGGCTGCTTGCCCGTGACGGGCCGATCGCGCTCTACGAGGCCTTCATACCCGTAGCCTGGTGAGGCCATGACCTGGCTGACGCAGAAGGGGTCTCTCGGTTGAACGACGAGCGCGTCGTCCGCGGCGAGGACGGCGTCGCCCGCTGCTTCTGGGGCTCCTCGCCGCCCGAGTACCAGGCCTACCACGACACGGAGTGGGGCTTCCCGGTGGACGACGACCGTCGCCTGTTCGAGAAGCTCGTGCTCGAGGGGTTCCAGTCGGGACTCTCCTGGCTGACGATCCTGCGGAAGCGCGACAACTTCCGGAAGGCGTTCGCCCGGTTCGACTTCGAGCGGGTCGCGCGGTTCGGCGAGAAGGAGGTCGAGCGGCTGCTGCAAGACGCCGGCATCGTTCGCCACCGCGGCAAGATCGAAGCGGCGATCAACAACGCCCAGCGGGCCGTCGAGCTGGTCGACGAGGAAGGCTCGCTCGCCGCCTACGTCTGGCGCTGCGAGCCGGATCCGGCCTCCCGCCCGAAGCGGTTCACGTGGGACGTCCTCCTCGAGATGGCGCAGACGCCGGAGTCGAAGGCGCTGGCCAAGGATCTCAAGCGCCGCGGCTGGCGCTTCGTCGGCCCGACGACGGTGTACGCCTTCATGCAGGCGATGGGGCTCGTGAACGACCACCTCGATGGCTGCGACGCCCGCGAGGCTGCCGAGCTCGCTCGGGCCGCGTTCGACCGGCCCCGCTAGTCCCTTCTGGCACCTACCGTCTCTATCTTCTGTGGATGACGTGGGGACCGACCGGTTTCTCACTGCCGGCGTTCGAGCTCTTCCCTGACTCGGCCGCCAGAGAACACGGAGAGCTCTCGCTCGGTGGCGTCCGGGCGTCGCGCCTCGCCGAGGAGTTCGGCACGCCTCTCATCGTCTACTGCGAGCAGACGCTCCTGGCGCGCGCCGAGGCGTATCGCAGCTCTGCCCCCGACACGCTCCTGCTCTACAGCGTCAAGGCGTTTCCGAGCGTCGCGATCCTCGAGCTCGTTGCCGGCGCGGGCTACGGAGCCGACGTCTCCACGGCCGGCGAGCTCGCGTTCGCGCTGCGGGCGGGCATTCCGGGAGAACGCATCGTGCTCCACGGGAACAACAAGAGCGACGAGGAGCTTGCCGCCGCTGCAGTGGCTGGCGTCCGCTACGTCGTCATCGACGCAGCAGACGAGGTTGCGCGGGCTGCCACGGCAGGAGTCGAACGCGTGCTGGTCCGCGTGACGCCCGGGATCGAGGCAGAAACGCACGCTGCGATCACGACCGGGCATCGCGGCTCGAAGTTCGGGCTGCCGCCCGAAGACGCCCTCGAGGCGATCGACGTCGCCCGCGCCGCGGGCCTCGAGGTCGCCGGCCTGCACGTGCACATCGGCTCGCAGCTGCTCGAGACGGCGGCCGTTCGGACGACCATCGCCTGGCTGGCGGCCTTTGCAAGCGAGTGTCGGACGCGCCTCGGCTGGGTGCCGGGCACCATCGACCTCGGCGGCGGCCTCGGCGTCCAGCACGTACTCGAGGAGGAAGCACCCTCGATCGAGACCTTCGTCGGCGCGCTGATCGAGCGAGTCGCGGAAGAGTGGAAGTGGCACGAACTCCCGAGTGCCGACCTGGTCCTCGAGCCCGGCCGCTCGCTCGTAGGACGAGCGGGTGTGACCCTCTACAGAATCGGCGTCGTCAAGCGCGCAAGCGAACGCGTCACGTACGTTGCGATCGACGGAGGCATGTCGGACAACCCACGACCGCAGCTGTACGGCGCTCTGTACAGCGCGATTGTCGCCGAGCGCGTTAACGATCCTCCGACCGGCGTCTTCTCGGTCTGCGGCAAACACTGCGAGTCCGGGGACGTCCTCATAGACGGAGTACGGCTAGCGTCTCCGCGGCGCGGGGATGTCCTGGCAGTGCCCGCGACCGGTGCGTACACGCTGGCGATGTCTTCGAACTACAACGCGGTGCCGCGTCCGGCCGCCGTCCTCGTCTCGGAGGGTGAGGCGCGATTGATTCGCCGCCGCGAGTCGATCGATGACCTCCTCGACCTCGAAGCACCATCGACCGAGGGCTCCGCTCTCATCGCCGGTGGCGGCGTGACCGACGCGGCCGGCGAGTAGCGTCACTTCGAACCTTCGCCGCCAGGTAGTTCCGTCCGGCCCGAGAGGTACCGTCGTCGGTCGTGCTGCTCGCCCTGCTCGTCGTCTGGGTGATCCTCGCGGTCGCGTTCGCGATCACGAGCTGGATCCTGCCCGGCATGGATGTGTCTGGCGGGTTCTGGTCCTACCTCTGGGTTTCGGCATTGTTCGGCATCGTGAACGCCATCGCCGCGGCGCTCCTGCTCCGGTTCGCCCCCGCGGTGCGGTCGGTGCTGGTCATGGGGCTGCTCGCATTGTTCCTCAGCGCGCTCATGCTCACCGTCACGGACGCGATCTCGGACTCGCTCACGATCGACGACTTCTGGTGGACGACGATCTGGGCCGCGATCATCCTCGCCGTCGTGACGGCCTTCATCGAGGCCCTGGTCTTCATGCTCCTGCTCCGAAGAGCAGAGCGCACGGCCTAGCGCACGGCCTCAGATCCTCGCGTCGTGCTCGCACCCGGAGCCGGGCCCGAGCGTCCGCACGCCGACGACGCCGAACCCGCTCGCGCAGTACAGCTGGTCGCCGGGGAACGCGACGGGATGGTTGTCGTACGAGAAGAGGTCGATCGCGACGAAGCAGGCGTTCGCGCCGGTGCAGGTCCGGCGCTCGGCGCCGAGTTCTCTCCGAAAGAGCTACGCGGCGGGTCGCCGACCCGGTTC
>DATFOC010000071.1:0-2121 GCA_035265935.1 Gaiellaceae bacterium | reverse complement strand
GGTGCGGTGGAAGACTCGCTCGCCTACACAGGTCGTCGGCTGGGGGCCGCTCATCATCCTGTCGGGCATGCTCGTCATGTTCGGCCTCGTCGATCCCGGCGGAACCCTGCAAGGCCTCCCGACGATCCCCCGAGGCAGCTGTCGCTCGGCATCTATTGCACGGTGAAGGGCTTCAGGCCCGAGTCCCGATCCTTTAAGCCGACACTCGTGAGCATCGCCGGGACGCGGTGCGCGCCGCAACACCCGCCCAAGGCGCCCGATCCTCGCTCATTCGGAGGGAGGCGGCACTTGGTCGCCTCCCTCCACACTCTGTACTTCTAGTCGCAGCGCCTGGGGTGCCCTGCGTGAAGAAGGGACTACTTCTTGCAGGCGGCCGCGAGGTCGATCTCATCACCTCGACCGTGCGCTCCCCGGGCGGCCGGCAGTTGCGTGACGTTACGGTGCAGGCTGTGAACGGCTCTTCGGTCGCTTCAGTCGCCGAGCGGCTGTACGAACCCGGCCGCGTTCGCCGCCGCCTCTCCTGGGTCGGGCCGTCCGCGTACGGCGTCGCGCTCTCGGTCGTGGTCATCAGCGACGGCGTGACGCTCTCGCGCGGCCACATACTCGTCTGGATCGTCCTCGGGCTGCTCGCCTTCTCGTTGACGAACGTCCGTGGCTGGATTCGTGGCGTCGTGCTCGAATGGCTTCCGTTCGCTCTCATCCTCTCGGCGTACGACCTCCTGCGAGGACATGCGGACACCTTGCTCTTTTCGGCGCACGTGCGCCCGCAGCTTCGGGTCGAGGAGATCCTGTTCTTCGGCAGCGTTCCGACCGTCTGGCTCCAGGAACGCCTGTGGGACGGTTCGGGAAACCTGCACTGGTACGACTACGCCGCATGTGTCGTCTACCTGAGCTACTTCGTCGCGACCTATCTCGTGGCCGGATTGCTCTGGTTCTCCGCCCGAAGCCTCTTCCGCCGCTACGTCGCCATGATCGTGGTCCTCGCGTTGATGGGATTCGCGACCTACGCCCTCTTTCCGGCCGCACCGCCCTGGCTCGCGAGCCACTATGGGCAGCTCGACCCCACGACCCGCTCCATTGCCGTCATCTGGGGTGAGATCCCCGTCGTCCACGTCAACACGTTTTTCGAAGAGGGGTCGCAGTACGCAAACCCTGTCGCTGCAGTTCCGTCGCTCCACGCCGCGTTCACGCTGCTCATCACGCTGATCCTCTGGCGCCCAGCGCCTCCGTGGGGCCGCCTGATGCTCGCCGTGTACCCCTGGGCGATGGCGTTCGCGCTCGTCTACACGGCGGAGCACTACTTCGTCGACATTCTCCTCGGATGGACCTACGCGCTGGTCGCGTTCTGGACGGTTAGCCGCCTGGCCGAACTGCTTGCCGAGCGTCGGCTCCGGCAGGCCCGCGGCGGCCAAGCGTTCGCCTAGCGGTTCAGAAGTCGGCAGAAGCGAAAAAGCCAAGGGCGCCTTTCGACGCCCTTGGCAGTAGCAGGGCCTCCGGCCAGGCGAACGACAGCGCTCATCGCCACGCTGCTTGTGAGGGCAGAGGTTCCCGCGCGGCTTCTCGCGGTCTGCCGGCGAACGCATCCAGTCCTCTTTCGGCGGCTTCACCCAAGAGGTGCACGGCCATCCGCGAGCTCTCACAGAGCAGGCATCGAATCCCCTTGACAGGGATCGGTGTCCGACACCGGAGCTCGTGTGGTCAGTCGGCGGCCGGCAGCTCCCGCGCCCTCGACGCCACGCGAGCTTCGCGATCGAAGGCGTCCCGCGTTCGCTCGAACAGGGTTCGCGCCTCCTCGCGGCTGTCGCCGACCGCAGTGACGCCAATCAACCCGTGCCGGCCGAGCGCGGTCAGCATGTGGAAGACGGCGCCCGTCTGGGTCGTGTGGTCGAAGTGAAGCTTCTTGCGAAGGGCGAGGTCGAAGACGTCGTCTGGCTGCAAGGATCGGTAGGCCTCGGACTCGAGTCGATCGGTGGACACGAAGAACTTCGGCTGCCCGGTGGGCGTTAGGAACCGACCACGCTCGGCATCGTAGGTGCCGTCCGTCAGGAACTCCAAGGTCAGGTACGGGTGCGTTGTGCCGCCCTTGCGGAGGTTCAGCTCGATCGCGTACGGCTTCCAGTC
>DATFOC010000070.1:0-49228 GCA_035265935.1 Gaiellaceae bacterium | reverse complement strand
ACATCTCCTCGAAGACAGCCTCGAGCACGAGGTCGCACTCGGCGAAATGGTCGTACGTCGTCCCACCCTCGACGAGCGAGGCGAGGAAGCGCGCCTTGCCTTCGTCGTATCGGCCCTTCTGAACCTGACCCTCGAGCTCGGCGTGGATGGAGCCGACTGCGCGGTCCACGATCTCCTGGTCGAGGTCGCGGATCGCGATCGGAACCTCGAGGCGCCGGAGGAAGAGCGTCGCGAGCTGGCTCGCCATCAGCCCCGCGCCGACGATTCCGACCCTCCGGATCGGGCGCGCCTCGGCGTCGGGCTTGCCGACGTCCCTCTTGGCGCGGCGCTCAATGAGGTCGAAGGCGTAGAGCGACGCCTGGGCCTGGCGGCCGGGCAGGAGCTCCGCGATCGCGGCCTCCTCGGCCGCGTAGCCCTCCTCGAGGCTCCACCGGGTCGCGCCTTCGATCAGGTCGATCGCCACGTAGGGGGCCGGAGCTGCCCCGTGCAGTGAGTCGTCCAACTGGCGCCGGGCCTTGGCGATCAGGTCTCCGACGGCCGCGTCCGAGGGACTGTCCCTCGGGCCTGGCGCTTCGGGCCCTGTTCTTTGCACCAAGAGTGCGAGGGAATCGTCGAGAAACTCCGCGGGATGCAGCACCTCGTCGACGAGCCCGAGAGATTCCGCCTCGGCGCCCGTCAGCATCCGGTTCTGGCGGAGTGGATTCGTGACGATGAAGCGAATCGCGGCGTCCACTCCGGCGATCCTCGGAACGAGCTGCGTTCCGCCCCAGGCGGGGAAGAGGCCGAGGAAGACCTCCGGGCAGGCGAAGTGCCGCACCGAGCTCGCGATGGTCCGGTGGTCGCAGTGGAGCGCGATCTCGACGCCGCCCCCGAGGCAGGCGCCGTTGATCGCCGCCAGGGTCGAAAACGGCAGCGCCCGGATGCGCCCGAAGAGCTCGTGGCCGACGCGGCTACCGTCGCGCGCCTCGTCGGCCGAGACGCCGTAAAACCGATCGATGTCCGCGCCGGCGCAGAACACGAACGGTTTGCCGGTCAGCACCATCCCGGCCCATTCGGCGCCCTCCAGCTCCTCCAGCGCCGAGGCCAGCGACTGCAGGGCCTCGGGGCCGAACACGTTCGGCTTCTGCCAGTCCTCGCCGTTGTCCATCGTGACCAGCGCGACCGGTCCCGCGTCCGTCTCGATCCGGGAGAGCTTGAACTCGGTCGGCCGCGTCAAAGTCGTTCCCAGAGCAGCGCGGCGCCCATCCCCATGCCGACGCAGAGCGCCGTCAGCCCGTACCGCACGCCCGGCCGATCCTTCATCCCGTACGCCAGCTGCGCCAGGAGCCGGACGCCCGTCGCCGCCAGGGGGTGACCGCAGGCGATCGCGCCACCGTACGGGTTCAGCCGCGGATCGTCGGGCGCGACGCCCATCCCGTCGCACCAGCTCAGGACCTGCACGGCGAACGGCTCGTTCACCTCGAAGAGGCCGATGTCGTCGATCGAGAGATCGGCCTGCGCCAGCACCTTCTCGGTCGCCGGGATCGGGCCGATCCCCATCAGCTCTGGCTCGACGCCGGCGAACGCGAACCCGACGAGCCGCATCTTCGGCTCGAGCCCCAGCTCGGCAGCAGCTTCCTCCGAGGCGAGCAGTGCCGCCGTCGCACCGTCGGTCAAGCCGGCCGAGTTCCCGGCGGTCACTCGGCCGCCGGCGCGGAACGGCGTCGGCAGCTCGGCCAGCCCCTCGAGAGACGTGTCCGGCCTCAGGAACTGGTCGCGGTCGGCGACCGTCCAGCCCTCGTCCGTGAAGACGGACATCGGGACGACGGTCTCGCGCATGATCCCGTTCGACCACGCCGCCGTGGCCCGCCTCTGCGACTCGACAGCGAAGCGGTCGGCATCGTCCTTCGTCAGCTGCGGAAAGCGGTCGTGCAGGTTCTCCGCCGTCGCTCCCATCGAGACGGCCGAGTCGTCGACGAGCCGCTCGGCGACGAAGCGTGGGTTGAAGTCGACCTCCTCGCCCATGGGGTGGTGACCCATGTGCTCGACGCCGCCCGCGAGGACGATGTCAGCAGCGCCCATCGCGATCTCGCCTGCGCCGGAGGTCACCGCGGTCAGCGCACCGGCGCACATCCGGTCGAGCGCGAAGCCTGGGACCGTGTGCGGGATCCCGGCCAGAAGGGCGACATCCCGGCCCATCGTCAGGCCCTGGTCGCCGACCTGCGCCGTCGCCGCGAAGATCACGTCCCCAATTCGCTCCGGCGGCAGCGACGGGTTCCGCCGAAGCAGCTCGCGGACGACCTTCACGGCCATGTCGTCCGCCCGCGTCTTCCAGAAGAACCCCTGCGGGCCGGCGCGGCCGAACGCGGTCCTCAGACCGTCGACGTAGACAACCTCGCGTAGCTCGCGCGCCACGCGGTGACAATAGCCCGATGGAACAGGACTGGAGCGCGCACCTCGAACGGCAGGAGCGGCGGTACCACGACGGCGAGGAGCGCCTGCCGGACGATCCGGACGAGCGCCAGCGCCAGCTGACGAGGATGGGAAACGCGGCCGGCGGCGCCGGCCTTGCGCTGCTGATGGCGCGCCGCCAGGACGAGGCGGGAGGCTGGTTCGACCGCGCAGCCCGTCGCTATCGCGAGAGCTACGAGCTCGCGCCGCCCGGTAGCTGGGGCAGGCCGATCGGCGCGATCAAGTCGCGAATCCTGGCCGGCGACTGGCCGGGCGCAGAGGAGGAGGCCCGGTGGGCACTCGGGGAGGGAGCCGCCGAGACGGACTCGGCGATCGGCCGCTACGCCGGCGCGCTCGCGCTCCTCACCCTCGGCCGGGACGAGGAGGCCCGTCCGGTCGCGGACTCGCTGCGCGAGCGGGACGACTTCCCAGACGATGTCGCGGACTCGCTGGCGACGCTCGCCGCGGAGGACGTCCTCGGCTACACGTACGCGATCGAGAGCGTCCTCGAGTCGTTCGAGCAACGAGACGAGTACCTCGAGGACATGGCGGTCGCGGACACTGTGATCGTCCTGCAGGCACTCGCGAGCCGCCGCGAGATGGCGGCCGAGCTCACGTCCGACCTGCTGCCCTAGAGCAGCGAGCCCTCAATCGTGGGGGTGCATGATCGCCGTGATGACGAGCTGATCGGCGTTCTCGTCCTCGACCTCCTCGAAGCGAGGCACCAGCTCTGAGAGCACCTCCAGCGCCTTCTCGTCATCGACGCGCACGGTCACGCGAACGAAGCGGAAGCGGCCCTCGGCCGCATGCTCGGCCTGCGCCTTCTGCAGGTCGTCCATGACCGCCGTGTGCAGGTTCGACGCCCCGGCGGAGACGAGCTCCGGGGCCACCTTCAGCGTTCTGGCTGCGGCGCGATAGGGCTTCTCTCGTCCCTTGTCGCTCGGCACCTGCCGAATCAGCTCGGCACGGAGCAGCATGCGCACGTGGAAGTGGAGGTGGCCGGGATCGACGCCCAGCCTCTGGGCCAGCTCGCGATTCGAGAGCGCCTCATCGGTCTCCCCGAGCGCCTCGAGAACGCGCAGCCGCAAGGGGTGGCCGAGGGCCTTCAGCTGGTCTGGTCGATGGATCGTCAGCACTTCGGGAATCGTCTTGGGTTCGGGAGTCGCCATATCTGCAATCCCTATATATACGACTAAGGCAGGTGTTGTCTAGTTAGGCAGATGAGCCGCGGCTGCGCGGTCGAGGAGCGCGATCGTCGTCCCCGAGGTGGATCGGACGAGTCCCGCGGGGGTTGCGGGGTCCGGCGGCGAGGAGAACGAACGCGCGACGGCGTCTGCTTTTTCCTCCCCCGTGATCAGGAACAGGACAGTCTCGGACGCGTTCAGCTGCGGGATCGTGGCCGTGACACGGTCTACGTCGGGACGCGCCACCGCAGCCGCCCGTCGCCCGAGCTCGTCGAGCGCGGGATCGTTCGGGAACAGCGATGCGGTATGCCCGTCCGGGCCGATCCCGAGGAGCGCCAAGTCGAAGACGACGTCCCTGAGCTCGACGTCGTACGCGTCCGCGGCTTCCGTTGGGGAGAGCTCGCCGAGCACGCGATGTTCCATCAGCGGCCTACGGTCGAGACGGTCGAGGAGGCTCTCGCGGACGAGCCGGTAGTTCGAGTGCTCGTCGTCGGGGGGCACGCAGCGCTCGTCGGCCCACCAGACCTCGACGCCGCTCCAGTCCGGCGCGAGCCTCGCCGCGCTCTCGTAGGCCGGCCGCGGAGTCGATCCACCGGAGAGCGCGATGTGCCCGCCGCGACGAGCCGACTCGGCCAGCAGGTCGCCGGCCTCGCGCACCGCCTCGGCAGCGCTCGCCGCGACCCGCAGCTCGACGTCCACTACTCCCCGCCCGCCGCGAGCTCGCGTCCGCGTTCCATCGCTGCTTGGATCGCGTTCAGGAAGGCCGCGCGGACGCCCGCCTGCTCGAGCTCCCGGATCGCGCGGATGGTCGTTCCGCCGGGAGAGGTGACCATCTCGCGTAGCTCGACCGGATGCATCTTCTCGTCGCGGAGGAGCTTGGCCGTCCCGAACATCGTCTGCACGACGAGCTCGGTGGTGTCCTCCCGGGACAGGCCGAGGAGGATGCCGGCCTCGATCATCGACTCCGCCAGGAGCGCGAAGTACGCGGGCCCGGAGCCCGAGACGGCCGTGACCGCGTCCATGTACCGCTCGGGTACCCGAACCACGCGGCCCACGTGGAGCAGCACGTCCTCGGCGAGGGCGAGATGCTCGTCGTTGGCATGGGCCCCGGCACACAGCCCGGCCACGCCCTCGTGCACGGTCGCAGGCGTGTTCGGCATCGCCCGGAGGACGGGCACGCCGGGCGCGACTCGCTCCTCGATCGCGGACGTGGGAACCGCGGCGGCGATCGAGAGCACGGTCTGGTCTGTCGACAGGATCCCGCCGATCTCTCCGAGCAGCGGGTCGAAGTCCTGCGGCTTGACCGCTATGACGACCATTCCGGCGCCGGCTACGGCCTCGGTGTTCGAGGTCGTAACGCGGATGCCGAGCCGCTCCGAGAGCTCCTTCGCCCGCTCCTCACGGCGCACGGTCGCGACGATCTCGTCCGGCTTCCGCCACTCGGTGCTGAGCAGTCCGGCCAGGAGTGCCTCCCCGATCTTCCCGGCGCCGAGGATCGCAATGCGCCGGGGATCGGCCATAACCCAGTCTACGAGGCCAATTGGTTCACGACAGCGGCCATTTGCGACAGGCGCTCGGGATTCAGTGCGCCGTCGTCACCGACCGCCGTCGCCTCCAAGGTCAGGTCGCCCGAGTAGCCTCGCTCGGCAAGCCCGTTCAGGAAGCCCTGGAGGTCGAGGCGACCCTCGCCCGGGAGGAGGTAACGACGCTTGCCGCCCCGCCTGAGGCGTCCGTCGAAGTCCTTGATGTGAACGTGCTGGACGGCGCTCTCCGCCCAGAGCCACTCGGCGGAGATGGTCTTCTCGAGCTCGCCGTAGAGACCGAGGAACTCTGTGTCGAGCGTCACCCGGCACCGCGGCTCACGTTCGAGCGCAAGCTGAATGTTGGCGAGCGGCGTGCCGTCGTCGCCCGGAATCGTTTCGACTGCAAGCGCGAGCCCGTAGGCCGACGCCGTGTCCACGCAAGCGGGGAGGCGTTCGAGGTTGCGCTCGATCTCCCGGTCGGCGGTCGGGCGCTCCCAGAGATGGAGAACGAGCGTCTTCGCTCCGAGCGCCGCGGCGGCGCGGCAGTTGACCTCCAGCCGTTCGAGCGCGTCCTCAGCCTCCTCGGAGATTTCGCTTCCCAGGCCGGCGCCGATCAGCTTCTCTGCATGCACGACCGGGAAGGGCAGGCCGGACTCCCGAAGGTCCGAGATCACCCCGTCGAGGTTGCCGTACCAGGTGGAGTAGATACCGAGCTCGAAGCCGGGCACGCCCAGAGCGGGCCCGTGGCGGAGGATCTCCTCGTGGTCGGTCTGCACCGGATCGCGGGTCATCGCGCCCGTGGAGAGCAGGACGGCCTGGCTCACGCGGCGGCAGGCATCCCGCGCTCGTAGCGCACGGGAAGGAGGCCCCGGCCGAATCCGGCCAGGAGGTACGCGCTTGCGAGGCCCTGCCACTCGCCGTACGGAGCCAGGAGCTCCGCCGTGTCCTGCGGCTCGGCCGGGCGGCCGAGGAGTGCGGTGCAAAGCTTGATCAGTCCGAGGTCGCCGACCAGCCCGAGCTCGTAGGTCCCGAGCCCCTGGAGCCCGATGACCCCGCACGACCACGGGCCGAGCCCGCGCTCCCGCTCGAGCCGCTGGGCGACCTTGCGTGGGTGCAGTTCGCGCAGCCGCTCGAGCTCGACGGTTCGGCTTAGACGGACGATCGTCGAGGCTTTCCGGGCCGTGAGCCCGAACCGCTGCAGCTCCACGGGCGCGCGACCCGCGAAGCACTCCGGCGTCGGAGGGGCGCAGAAGGCCCCGTCCGTCTCGCACGCCCAGCGGATCAGCCGACGCTCGATCTTCCTCGCCTCAGACGAGGTGATCAGCTGGCCGCAGATCGCGCGCACCAGCGCCTGCGTCACGGACCCGACGCGGATGGGCCGCTTGCCCGGAAGCGCCTTGAGCGTCCGTCCCAGCAGCGGGTCGCCGGCGAACCGCATGAGGAACTCCGAATGGTCAGCCTCGAGCGGAAGCGTTGCGAGCAGCTGCTCCAGCGCCTCCTCCGAGTGCGATCGAAGCTCGATGCGGCCGTCGGCCTGCTGCCACGCGCAGGCCCGCGCGAGCCCGTCCTCGACCGCGAAGAGGCCGACGAGGACGCGCCCGTCGAACCGCCGCGTGGCGTCGCTTGCCCACACCGCGGAGTCGCGCAGCGAGAAGGGGCCGCGGGGGCGGAGAGTCGCCTCGACCACGCGGCAACATTACGGGCGACAGCGGTCGGCTCGCGACCGACCGGTCCGTACAGTCCGGCCAATGGGAAGAGTCGAACTGACCGGTTGGGCTTCGACCCAGCGGATCGGCATCGATGGAACCGTGGACTCCGAGCAGCGTGTCACCCTCGACCGTCCCGTTGTCGACTGCTCGGACCGCGGTGCGAGGGAGCTCGCATCTCGCTACTGGGCGGAGCTGCAGCGCTCCGGTCGCAGGTTGATTTCGGTGCGAGACCACGCCGGCGGGATCGACCTGCGCCTCCTCGGTTTCCGGCCGGTCCTGATCGCGCTCGGGCCGGTCGAAACTGCGTACTCGCCGGCGTCAGCGAGCGCGAGGCACCCAATCCGCGGCGGGCTGCTCGTCCGGCGGAGCGGCGGGAGCATCGCGTTCGAGCAGATCGTCGGCGAGCGGGTGGAGCTGCGGTCGACGATCGACGGCTTCCATCCGCGTCGAGGGCCGTTCTACGTGCTCGTCCAGCGCCGGTTCCACCTCGCCTTGAGCCGGAGGTACTTTCGGAGGCTCATCGGCGGTGACCCGCCGTGAGAGTGGTCGTCTTCGGCGCAACCGGTTTCATCGGCCGCGCACTGCTCCCTGCCCTCGCGGCCGAGCAGGAGGTCGTCGCAGTTTCCCGGAGCCCGCGGCCGCCGCAGAAGGGCATGACCTGGGTAGTCGCCGACGTGACCGATGCACCCGCGGTCCGGCGGGCGCTCGATGGGGCGGACGTCGTCTACTACCTCGTTCATTCGCTCGGCTCGGCGGACTTCGAGGAGCGAGACGTGTCCGGGGCGCGGACGACGGCTGCCGAGGCTGAGACCGCCGGCGCCCGCCAAATCGTCTACCTCGGCGGGCTCGGGGAAGAGGGTGAGGAGCTCTCACCGCACCTCCGGAGCAGGCTCGAGACCGGACGGGCACTTGCATCCGGCGCCGTGCCGCTGACGACGCTGCGGGCGGCGGTCGTCGTCGGCAAAGGCAGCGCGGCGTTCGAGACTATCGTCGCCCTGGTCGATCGCCTCCCGGTGATGGTTGCCCCACGCTGGGTCTCGACCCCGACGCAGCCGATCGCGCTCGCCGACACCGTGCGGTATCTCGCTGCTGTCGCCGGGAGAGAAGAGACGATTGGCGAGACCTACGACCTCGGCGGTCCCGAGGTCATGACCTACCGCCAGATGATCGAGCGCGTGGCCAAAATGCGCTGCAAACGGCGCGCAATCATCGAGGTCCCCATCCTGACGCCCTTCCTCTCTTCGCTCTGGCTGCATCTCGTGACCCCGGTCGGCGCTTCGGTCGCGAGGCCGCTCGTCGAGGGTCTGCGTAATCCCACCGTTGCCGAGGACACGCGCATCCTCGATCTCGTTCCCTTCCCGCTGACGCCGTTCGATCGGGCCGCGCGCGAGGCGCTCGACGTGGGCGACTGGTGAGGCTATGCCAGGAGCAGGCGGTTCCCGGAGGGATCCCGGACGACCGGCCCTTCGGGTGTCTCCTCCGGATCCTGGCCGGTTGTGGCCACCCGGCCGACAACCTCGCCGCGGCTCTCCGAGTCCGGCAGCACGACGCTCGCGAGCCGTAGCGACGCCGAGCCCTCGGGCGGCGGCGGGGCTCCCGCGCTCGCCCAGGTGTTGGCCCCGAGGTGGTGGTGGTAGCCGCCCGCGGAGAGGAACGTCGCCTGCGAGCCGTAGCTCGCCATCTCGTCGAAGCCCAGGACGTCCCGATAGAAGCGCACGGTCTCCGGGATCTCGGCCACCTGCAAGTGGACGTGGCCCATGACGGTTCCCGCCGGCAGCGCCTCGAACGGCTCCTGCTCCGGATCGTCGAGCTCCCCGAGCAGGTTCTCGAGGTCGAGCGGCTCGGTGGTCATCCTCGCGACCTGTCCTTCCCAGACCTCACGAGCGCGGTCGGCGTAGATCTCGATCCCATGCCCGTCCGGGTCACGCAGGTACAGGGCCTCGCTGACGAAGTGGTCGGAGACTCCTGTCATCGGCACCTGCTCCCGGATCGCGTGGGCAAGCCACGCGGCGAGGTCGCGCCGCTCCGGGACGAGAAGGGCGAAGTGGAAGAGACCCGTGCTGCGCGGCGCCGGCTGCGCCCCCGGGACCTCGTGGAGCACGAGCAGCTCCGAATCTCCGCCGAGTGACGCGCGCCCGTCTTCCTGCTGGCGCACCCCGAGCCCGATCGCCCGCCGGTAGTAGTCGAGGGAGCGCCTGAGGTCGGAGACCGTCAGCTCGACGGGGCCAATTCGCGTCTCTGCCGGCAGGGTCGCCACCGGCTGAGACTAGCGCTCGAATTCGAGCAGAACCTTCCGCAGCAGGGCGTTGAGCTCCCGAAGCTCTTTTCGGCTCAGCGCAGCTGCCACCGCCGCCTCTTTCGACGCCTGAGCGCCGAGCGCATCGAGCCACAGCTGGTGGCCCTTCTCCGTCAGCTCGACCAGGAGCGCGCGGCGGTCGTCCGGGTCCGGGAGCCGCTGGATCAGCCCTGCCTGCTCGAGCCGGTCGAGTCGGTTCGTCATCGCCCCGCTCGAGAGCCCTTCCTTCTGCGCGAGCCGACCCGGCGAGCTGCGGTAGGGCGATCCCCCCCAGGTCAGGTGCGCGAGCATGCCCCACTCACCGTAGGAGAGGTTGAACTCCGCGAGGGTCTCGTCCATTCGCCCGCGGATCGCCTTGACGATGTGCTGCATGCGCTGGACAGCCGCCTCGATGTCGAGGTCGATGTTCTGGAGCTCGGACGGCCACTCGGAGATCCCGCGGTCGACCGAGTCGGTGGTCGTCTCCTTGGTGGCCATGAACGGAGTATGACCTAATTTCTCTTGACGTCAAACTAGCCTCTCGCTACAGTCTCGATCTCAAGTAGTTCGACGTCGAGAAGATCGACAAGAAGGGAGCCGCGATGCAGCCGATGGACGTAGAGACCAGGGCGTTGCTCGCGACCGAGCACGTGGCGCAGCTCGCGCGGTCCCGGAAGGGAGCACGTGCATGGTCACGGCAATTGCGAAGGCGTACGACGTCGTCTCGCTCGAGGACATCGAGCCCGGCCCCGAGCACGACGGTCGTGTCCCTTTCAACATCCGCCGGCACTTCGGCATCCAAGGGTTCGGGGTGCGCGCCAACCGGTCAGTGGGTGACGGGCGCGTAGTCGGCGAGCACGACGAGGTGGGGCTCGGCGCAAGCGGCCAGGAGGAGCTCTACCTGGTGCTGTCCGGGAAGGCGACGTTCAACGTCGACGGCGAGCCGATCTACGTGACCGCGGGGACCATGGTGTTCGTACGCGACCCGGCAGCGAAGCGGAGTGCGGTCGCCAAGGAGGAGGGCACGACGATCCTCGCGATCGGCGGGACGCCGGGCAAGGCCTACGAGCTCTCGGTCGGCGAGGCGATGAACGACATGTGGGATCCCTACCGGGCGGAGAACTTCGAGGGCGCACTCGAAGCGCTCCAGCCGGTCCTCCAGGAGCGGCCCGAGGCGCTCGTCCTCTTCAACGTCGCCTGCATGGAGGCGAGGCTCGGCCGCGCCGACGATGCAATCAGCCATCTGCAGCAGGCGATCGAGGACGATGATCGGATCCGGGAGCACATTCGCAGCGACTCGGACCTAGACTCACTTCGGGACGATCTGCGCTTCCACGCGCTGACCACATAGGAGGAGGGAGCCGATGGCAACTGCAACGGAAAAGGCCTACGTCGTCGCGAGGCTGGACGAGCTCGAGCCCGCGCCGCTCCTTGCGCCCGACGCAACGGACGACGGACGGCAGCGCTTCGATGTCCGACGGCGCTTCGGCATCACGTCGTTCGGCACCAACGCGTACCGGGCGCCGAGCGACGTCGACGTGATCCGAGAGCACGACGAGACCTTGCTCGGCGAGGCCGGACAAGAAGAGCTCTACATCGTCCTGAACGGCACGGCGACGTTCGAGATCGACGGCGACAGCGTTGAGGCACCTGCCGGCTCGTTGGTCCTCGTGCAGCCGACGGCAAAGCGGAAGGCGACTGCGAAGGAAGACGGCACGACGATCCTTGCGATCGGCGGGACGCCGGGCAAGGCTTACGAGCCGGCGCCGGAAGAGGCGGCGGAAGCCTTCAAGGCCTACAACGAGGGCGACTACGAGACCGCCGCCGCCAAGCAACTCGTCGTGGTGGAGAAGCGGCCGAACGATGCCGTTGCGTCCTTCAACGCCGCCTGCTTCGAGGCCCGAGCCGGACAGGCCGACGAGGCGATCGAGCATCTGCGACGAGCCGTCGAGCTGAACGACCGCATCAAGGAGCTCATCCGCTCCGACGAGGATCTGGACGCCATCCGCGAAGACCCGCGCTTCGACGTGTTGACGAAGTAGCGGGAAGGGAAGGCACGGGGCGCCTCCTTCGTGGAGGCGCCCCGTGCTACCTGCTGCGAGACGCTGCTATACCTCGTAGGGCCGCAATGGCCAAACCCGTCGAACAGCTAGACCGCGTCGTCATCCGCTTCGCGGGCGACTCCGGCGACGGGATGCAGCTCACCGGGGCCCGCTTCACGAGCGAAACGGCGGTGCTCGGCAACGACCTTTCCACGCTGCCCGATTTCCCCGCCGAGATCCGGGCGCCGGCAGGCTCGTTGCCCGGCGTCTCGGGCTTCCAGATCCACTTCTCCGACCACGACATCCTCACGCCGGGCGACCAGCCCAACGTGCTGGTCGCGATGAACCCCGCCGCGCTGCGGACGAACATCCGTGACCTCCCGAAGGGCGGCACGCTGATCGTCAACCGGGACGCGTTCACGGACCGGAACCTCGAGAAGGCCGGCTACTCGGCCAACCCACTCGGAGACGGGACGCTGGGCGACTTCCACGTCCACGAGGTGCCGCTCACCTCGTTGACGCTGGAGGCGCTGAAGGACGTGAAGGTCACGAAGCGCGAGGCCGAGCGCTCGAAGAACATGTTCGCGCTCGGGCTGATGTCGTGGCTCTATCACCGGCCGAAGAGCGGGACGCTCGACTTCATCTCCAGGAAGTTCAAGGCCAAGCCCGACATCGCCGAGGCGAACACGAAAGCGTTCAAGGCCGGCTGGGCCTACGGCGAGACGAGCGAGGACTTCCGCGTCACGTACGAGGTCGCCCCCGCAGACCTCCCGCCGGGCACATATCGCAACATCCGCGGCAACCAGGCGCTGACGCTCGGCCTGATCGCCGCATCGGTCAAGAGCGGCCTCCCGCTCTTCCTGGGTGCCTACCCCATCACGCCGGCGTCGGAGATCCTCGAGGACCTTTCGCGCCGCAAGGACTTCGGCGTCCGGACCTTCCAGGCGGAGGACGAGATCTCCGCCGTCGGCGCCGCACTCGGCGCGAGCTTCGGCGGCGCGCTCGGCGTCTGCACGTCGAGCGGCCCCGGCGTCGTCCTGAAGATGGAGACGATCGGCCTTGCCGTCACGCTCGAGCTGCCGCTCGTGATGATCGACGTCCAGCGCGCCGGCCCGTCGACGGGGATGCCGACCAAGCCCGAACAGGCCGACCTCCTGCTTGCGATGTGGGGCCGGAACGCCGAGTCGCCGGTGCCGGTGATCGCCGCCTCGACGCCCGGCGGCTGCTTCGACGCGGCGATCGAGGCGGCCAGGATCGCGCTCAAGTACCGAACGCCCGTCTTCCTGCTCTCGGACGCCTACCTCGCCAACGGCTCGGAGCCGTGGCTGATCCCCGACCTCGAGAGCTATCCGGAGATCCCGGTGGACTTCGCCGACGCGCCCGACCATGAGGGCGGCTTCCTGCCGTACCTTCGGGACGCCGAGACACTGGCGCGGCCGTGGGCGATTCCCGGCACGCCCGGCCTCGAGCACCGGATCGGCGGGCTCGAGAAGGCGGACGGGACCGGCAACGTCTCGTACGACCCCGACAACCACGACCACATGGTCCGGATCCGTGCTCAAAAGGTCGCGGGCATCGCCGCGGACATCCCGGAGCTCACCGTGGACGAGGAGGGCGGCGAGGAGCTGCTCGTCCTCAGCTGGGGCGGGACCTACGGGCCCGTGGCCGCCGGCGTGCGCCGCGTGCGCGGCGACGGCGGCAAGGTTGCGCACGCCCACCTGAGCTACCTGAACCCCTTCCCCCGCAACACCGGCGATGTGCTTCGCAGATACGAGAAGATCCTGGTTCCGGAGATGAATCTTGGACAGCTCCTCAAGCTGGTGCGGGCCGAGTTCCTCGTCGACGCGGTTGGCTACAACCGGGTGCGCGGTCTCCCGTTCCGGTCGTCGGAGCTGGCTGAAGCCATGGAGGGGATGCTGTGAAACTGCGACTCGTACTCGGAGTGATGCTCGTCGGCCTGGCCTCGGCCTGCGGCGGTGGCGGCGACGGCGGCAGCGGTGGCGGGGGTGGCGGCGGCGGCGGCGGAACGGTGGCCGTCACGCTCGAAGAGCAGAACGGCTCCGGCAAATCAGGTACCGCCGAGCTCCATTCGGGGGCCGCCTCGACGGACGTGACGATCGAGATCACGGGCACGTCGGACCTCGACCCGATCTACGTCCGAGGCGGCACCTGTGACTCGCCGGGCTCCGAGGTCGTGCACGACCTCGGCTTCACGACGGCGAACCTCGGCCAGGGTCAGATCTTCGTGCCGATCGACGAGGTGGCAACCGGCGAGTTCATCCTCACGATCGAGGACGACAAGACGATGAAGCCGATCATGTGCGGGGTGATCCCGGCGCAATGAGCGAGACGAACGGCGGAAAGGGGCGAAGCGACCGGCCACGCCGGCAAAGCCGGCATGACCTCGAGTCGGCATCGCAAGCGAAGCCGACGATCCAGCTGACCGCGAAGGACTTCAAGTCCGATCAGGAGGTCCGCTGGTGCCCCGGCTGCGGGGACTACGCGATCCTCGCCGCGATGCAGCAGTTCATGCCCGAGCTCGGCGTGCCGCGCGAACGCATTGTGTTCGTGTCGGGGATCGGGTGCGCCGCGCGGTTTCCGTACTACATGCGGACGTACGGGATGCACTCGATCCACGGGCGTGCGCCCGCGATCGCGACGGGGCTGTCGTCGTCGCGGCCGGACCTCTCCGTGTGGGTCGTAACCGGCGACGGCGACGCGCTGTCGATCGGCGGCAACCACCTGATCCACGCCCTACGGCGGAACGTCAACCTCAAGATCCTGCTCTTCAACAACCAGATCTACGGGCTGACGAAGGGGCAGTACTCGCCGACCTCCCCGCTCGGGACGCACAACAAGACGACGCCGTTCGGGTCGCTGGACTACCCGTTCAACCCGGTTTCGCTCGCGCTCGGCGCCGAGGCGACGTTCGTGGCGCGCTCGATCGACACGGACAAGTCGCACTTGACGGGCGTGCTGCGGAGGGCGGCCGAGCACAGGGGCTCGGTGTTCGTCGAGATCTACCAGAACTGCAACGTCTACAACGACGGCGCGTTCGACGCGGTGCGCGACGACAAGGCGAATCGGATCCTGCTGGAGCACGGTGAGCCGATCCGCTTCGGCGGCGAGGGGGAGACGCTCGAGCAGGGAGTCGTCTCGCGCCCGGAAGGTGGGGTGGAGATCATCGACGTGAAGACGGTCGGCGCGGAGGCATTGCTCCGGCACGACGAGAGCGCGGACGACCCGTCCCTGGCGTTCGCTCTGTCCCGCCTGTCCCACACGCCGGTCGGCCCGACGCCGATCGGGATCTTCCGCGCGGTCGAGCGCCCGGTCTACGACGAGATGATGGCCGAGCAGATCGAGGTCACGAGGCGAGAGCTGGGCGAGGGCGACCTGACGAAGCTGCTCCACGCCGGCGACACCTGGAGCATCGCTTGAGCGCCGGCGACACCTGGAGCATCGCTTGAGCGCCGAGCCATGGTCCGTCCTCGCGCCCCTTCAGCGCAACGAGAGGACGCTTCGAGTGCGGCGCAGCCTGGAATAGCGCTTGATGCTTCGCCGCTGGCTGCTTGCCGTGCGCAGCAACGGCACCGACGTCAGCCAGCTCACGCCGACGAACGGCGTCACCGAGTGGGGCGCCCGATGGCAGCGCGCCTCGTCGCGGTAGGGCATACTCGAACCTGAGTCGACGGCAAATCTCCCAGAAGGGAGGAGAACGAGCTCTTGAAGGCCGTTCGTGACGTCTCGTTTCCGGGCGCGGTCCGAGGGTACGACCGCGACGCCGTCGACGCCTATGTAGAGCGCGTCAACGCCGTGATCGCCGAGCTCGAGATCTCGAGCTCGCCCAAGGCCGCCGTCAGGCACGCACTCGAGAAGGTCGGGGAGCAGACCAGCGCCATCCTCCAGCGAGCACGCGAGGCGGCGGATGAGATCACGGCGAGCGCCCGGCAGGAAGCGGAAGCAGCGACCGCGCGCGCGAAGGCAGAGGCCGCCGAGCTCGTCGTCGATGCGAGCACTCGCGCCGACCGGTCACAGGCCGAGGCGGCCGAACACGTCGCGGGGGCGCAGCAGGAGGCGGAGACCATCATCACGGAGGCCAAGGCGGAAGCCGAGCGGATCCTCGCTGAGGCCCGCGAGGAGATCGCCACCGAGCAGGCCGAGGCCGAAGCCGGCCTACGCCGGCTGGAGGCCGACACCGAATCGGTGCACGGGCAGCGCGAAGAGCTGCTCGGCGGCGTGCGAGCTCTGGCCGAACAGCTCGAAGAGGTCGCCAGCCAAGCGGCTGCCCGTTCGGCTCCGCAACCAGTGCCGGGGGAGAACGAGGAGGATGAAGGCGACGGACGGCGTCACATCGAGGCTGTGCCGGAGCCCGAGCAGCAGACGCAGGCTTGAACAAGGCCGAAGCCCGCCGGGATCTCGGCGGGCTTCGGCCAGCTGAGCTGCGACCTACTAGGAGATGAAGCCGGCGACCCGGCTGAGGGCGCCCTCGATGTTGCCCGAGAGCAGCGTCAGCGCTCCGAACACGGCGATCGTGATGACGGCCAGCACGACGCCGTACTCGGCCATGGTCTGGCCGTCCTCACGCTTCCTCAGCGCGACGAGCTGGTGATAACGCTTCGACACTTCGCTCACCTCCTTCCGTCGCTGAGCAGTGCTGGGTCGGCGCTGTCCAGCGGCGAGGAAGTTGCTCCGTTTCGAGGGGGCGAATGGCTTGCTCACGCCTGGAACCTCCGTGAACTACCTCGGCGTGGCCGCGTCGCCTGGATTTGAACTGACGCCCCAAAGATCGGACGTCGGGAGGAGGCGACGCATCCCTCGCACAAGTGAATCCGGTGCGAGTCGCCCAGAATGGGTGTAAAGAGCTAGCCCGCCCTGAGTCGCCAGATGTCGCGGCCGCCGAAGCTCCCGACCCAGAGCTCGCTCGCGTGGTCGGGGACGACGAACGGGCCGGTGCCGACCCGCACCGTCTCGACGACGCGGTTCCGCGACAGGTGGATTCGGGCGACCGTGTTGCTCCGCTGGTTGGGCACCCAGAGGCTGCCGGCGACGATTCCGCCGTCGACCGGCTGACTGCCCACGCGCTTGATCAGCGCGACGCGGCGGTTCTTGCGTTCGTCGATCTTTGCGACCGAGTTGTCGAGCCTGTTCGCGGCCCAGACGAAGTAGCCGCGAGCTGCCAGCCACTCGGGTGACGCTCCGCCGGTGGCGACCCGGCGCACGACCCGGTTGGTGCGGGGGTTGATCCGGACGATGGTCTTGCCCGAGCCCTCGCCGACCCAGAGGGCGGATCGGGTGGCGGCCAGCCCGGCAGGCGCGCCGACGATCCGGATCTGCCTGACGACGCGGTTCGTGGTCGGGTCGATGCGGTGGATCGTCCCGTCGGCGTAGTTCGTCACCCAGACCGAGTCGAACGCGTAGAGGACGTCGTACGGCCCGGCGCCGACGGGGATCCTCGCCGAGACGGTCGCGGTCGAGGGGTCGATCCGCTGCACGGTGTTCCCGGCGTTGGTCATGACCCAGAGCGCCCCGGCCCCGGCCGTGATGCCGCAGGGGCCTCCGTCGGTCGTGATGCGATGGGTGACGGCGTTCGTCGCCGGGTCGATCCGGACGACCTCGTTGCTCCGGAAAACGGTCGCCCAGGCCGCGCCCGCCTCGAAGGCGACCGAGCAGGGCCCGCTGGCGCCGACGTCGATCTTCGCGAGGATCTCGGTCGCACGCGTCGCGCCCTCCGCGCACGCGGCGAGCAGGGCGGACGCGATGATCGCGACTGCGGCTTTCAACATGGCGGCAAGATACTCCGGGGTCGGAGGAAAAGCTACGGTGCCGGAGTTTTTTTCTCGTTAAGCGCGGCCAGCTCCCCGCGCAAGGCGTCCTCGAGCGCCTGGAGCCCACGGCGGATGTCGTCCACGGGGAGTGTGAGCCGCTCCGTGACGTTCGTGAGCAGCTCGACGAATTGGGGCTGGACGGCGCGGAGCGCCTTCCAGCCTTCGTCCGTGAGCCGGAAGAGCGCAGACCTGCCGTCCAACGGGTTCTTGATCCGCTCGGCATGGCCCCGCTCGACCAATCGGTTGAGCCGATCGGAGACGGTCGTCAGCGGCGCGCCCATCCTCTGCGCGAGCGCGGTGGGGCTGGGCTCGCCGCCCACGGCGAGCAGCGTGTAGAGCAGGAAGTCGTCGCCGGCGTCGGAGCCCTGCATGTACTCGAGCAGAAGCGTGCGCGCCACTGTTCCGGTCGTCGCCAGGTCGAGGAGCACGGTTCCGAAGCGAAGCTCCGTCACCGGGTCAATAAAGCACGAAGCCCGAGCGCTTTCCTAGAACACCAGGTAGAGCACCTCGCCGACAAGAGCCGGCTTCTCCGAGTCGCGAATCTCGATCTCGACGCCGAGGCGGTAGAGGACGCCTTCGCCTCGGCGCTCGCTGGAGCGCAGCGTCGCCTTGAGCCGGACCTGCGAGCCGACCGGCACCGGCGCGGTGAACCGGATCTTCTCGGTTCCGTAATTGATGCCCATCCGGACATCCGTCACGTTCAGCACCTGGGAGACGAAATACGGGAGCATGGACAGGCTGAGGTAGCCGTGAGCGACGGTCGTCCCGAATGGCCCCTGCGCGGCCATCTGTGGGTCGACGTGGATCCACTGGTGGTCGTGCGTCGCCTCGGCGAAGAGATCGATCCGCTTCTGGTCGACGGTCTCCCAGTCGCTGGTCCCGAGCTCGAGCTCGTCGGCGGCCTCGAGCTCGGCCAGGGTCAGCTTGGTGCTCATGCGGTCGCCTCCTCCCGTAGTCGTTCGCGGAGTTTCTTGCGGTCGACCTTCCCGACTGGCGTTAACGGCAGGGACGGGACGACGTGCACCTCGCGCGGGTACTTGTAGCCGCCGATCCGCTCCTTCGCGAACGCGACCAGGTCGTCCGTCTCTGCTTCTTGGCCCCGGCGGAGCTCGACGAATGCGACCACCTCCTCGCCGTGAGCTTCGTCGGGCCTGCCGACGACTCCGGCCGCTGCGACCGCCGGATGCTCGAGCAGCGCCCCCTCGACGTCCCTCGGGAAGACGTTGAACCCGCCGCGGATGATCAGATCCTTCTTCCGATCGACGATGTGGAGGTAACCGTCGTCGTCGAGGTAGCCGAGGTCTCCGGTGTGGAGCCAGCCGTCCACGATCGTCTCGTCGGTTGCCTCCGGCTGATTCCAGTAGCCGAGCATCACCATCGGCGAGCGGACGAGGATCTCCCCCACCTCGCCCTCGCCGTCGATCCGCACCTCGGTGCCGGGCACGGGCTTGCCGACGGAGCCGAGCCGCGACTGGCCGGGGCGCGTCGAGGTGACGAGCGCGGAGCTCTCGGTCAGTCCGTAGCCCTCCCGGACCTCGAGTTGCGGGATCCGGCGAATCAGCTCCTGTGCGAGCTCAGTCGGAAGCGGCGCGCCGCCCGAGACGATGTGGCTCAGATTCGACAGGTCGTAGTCCTCGATCGGCTGGGCCAGAAGGAGCTGGATCATCGACGGAACGACTGCGGAGATCTGCGTCCGGTGCTCCTGGGCGAGCTCGAGCCACCCGACCGGGTCGAACCAGCGCATGAGCACGGCCTCGCCCTGCTGCACCGCGTGCAGCCCGACGACGGTCACAAGCAGTCCGTACGCATGGGAGAGCGGCAGCGCCAGCAGGCCGCGCACGACGCCTGGGATGTGGCCCGCGTCATGTCCGGCCTTGCCCGCGAACCAGAGGTTCTCGTGTGAGAGCAGTACGCCCTTGGACCGGCCCGTGGTCCCGCCTGTGTAGAGCAGAGCAGCAGGATCCGCCGGCGCCCTCGAGACGATCTCGGACGGGTCAGCCTCCTCGAGCGTCGGAAACTCGTCCGTCGTCACGCAATGCGCTTCGGGCGGGACGTTCGCCGCGAGCTCGGGTGTCGCAAGGACGAGCTCGGCGCCGGAGTCCTGGAGGATGAGCTCCAGCTCGGCGGGCGGAACGAGGAAGATGACCGGGGTGACCACGGCTCCGGCGCGCCAGATCGCGTTGTAGGCGATCGTCACCTCCGGGCAGTTCGCCATCAGGACGACGACACGGTCTCCCGGCTCGATACCGGCCGGGCGGAGCCAGCCCGCGAGGCGACCCGCGCGCTCGTGGAGCTCGCCGGACGTGTGCCACCGATCCTCGAACCACAGCGACTCGTAGTCGCCGAGCCGCGCGAAGCAATCCTCCGCGGCGCGCGCCAGGTTGTGGTCAGCCAACGCGCATCGACCGCCCGCCGGCCTTGGCCATCATCGCCACCATCCCCTCGGGCTCCGCGCCGTCCGGGAAGCGCTCCCTCAGCTGCGCCAGAAGCGCGTCGGCGTCCCAGCGCTCATCGGCGGCGAGGAGCTCACCCGCGTCCCAGGGTCGCAGGACGTTGACGGCCCCGCCCCAGACGAAGAAGCACTGCCCCGTGATCTCCTGTGCCTCGTCGGCGCTGAGAGCCACCACGAGGGGCGACATGTTCGCCGGGTCGAGCGGGTCGAAGCCTTCGTCCGGGGCCGCGAGGCCGCCGAAGGTCTCCTCGGTCATACGGGTCCTCGCGTTCGGGGCGATGCAGTTGACCGTGACGCCGTAGCGCGCGAGCTCCTGCGCCGCGATCAGCGTGAATCCCGCGATCGCAGCCTTCGCGGCACCGTAGTTCGCCTGCCCGATGTTCCCGAACACGCCCGATGGGCTGGACGTGTTGATTACGCGGGCGCGGAGGGTCTCCCCTTCCTTGGCTCGCCCCCGCCAGTGGGCGGCGGCATGCCGGGTTGGGCCGAAGTGGCCCTTCAGGTGGACGGCGATGACGGCGTCCCACTCGTCCTCGGTCATGTTCACCAGCATCCGGTCGCGCAGGATCCCGGCGTTGTTGACGAGGATGTCGAGCCGGCCGTACTCCTCGAGCGCCTGTCCCACGAGGTGCTCGGCGGCGTCGAAGTGGGAGACGTCGTCGGCGTTCGCGACCGCCTCTCCTCCGGCGGCAGCGATCTCGTCCACGACGGACTGGGCCGGCGTTGTGTCCGCTCCCTCGCCGGAAAGCGAGCCACCCAGGTCGTTGACGAGCACGCGGGCTCCCGCCTCTGCGAGCGCGAGGGCGTGCTCCCGGCCGATCCCGCGGCCGGCGCCGGTCACGATCGCCACTTTCCCTTCCAGCGACGGCATGCGAGAGGATCGTACGACGCATGGACTTCGAAGGCAGCCAGGTACAGAACGCGATCTACGTCTCCGGCGAGTCTCCGTGGCCGATCTCGCCAGTGGAGTGGGAGACGCGGGCCGCCGAGGCCCTCGAACCCGGACCGTTCGACTACATCGCGGGCGGAGCAGGCTCGGAGTCGACGATGCGCGCCAACCTGGAGGCGTTCGAGCGGAGGCGGCTTCGACCCCGGATGCTGACCGGAAATTCCGAGCGGGACATCTCCGTCGAGGTACTCGGGACGCGCTCTCCGGCGCCATTCCTGCTTGCGCCGATCGGGGTGCTCTCGATCGCGCACGCGGACGGCGAGCTTGCGGTCGCCCGCGCTGCCGCTTCGACCGGTGTGCCGATGGTGCTCTCGAGCGCGGCGTCGTACTCGATCGAGGAGGTTGCCGAGGCGACGGGCGACGCGCCGCGGTGGTTCCAGCTCTATTGGGTCAACGATCGTGAGGTCGTGGCCAGCCTCGTCCGGCGGGCCGAAGGCGCCGGCTTCGGGGCGCTCGTCATCACGCTCGACACGCTGACCCTCGGCTGGCGCGACCGTGACCTGCGGAAGCCCTACCTCCCGTTCGTAACCGGCGAGGGTTGCGCGCAGTTCTTCTCGGATCCCGTCTTCCGGAGCAGGCTGGCCGAGCCGCCCGAAGACAATGTGCTCGCGGCTGCCGGGGCGATGCTCGCAACGTTCCCGAACCTCGGTCTGACCTGGGAAGACCTGGCCTGGCTGCGGGACCAGACGGAGCTGCCGCTGCTGGTCAAGGGCGTGCTCACGGCCGAGGACTCTCAGCGGGCGCGCGAGTCCGGCGTCGACGGCATCGTGGTCTCAAACCACGGCGGTCGCCAGGTCGAGGGCGCCGTCGCAGCGCTCGACGCGCTCGAGGAGGTCCGCCAGGCGGTCGGGCCCGAGCCCGTGGTGCTGATGGACGGCGGGATCAGGCGGGGCTCGGACGTGCTCAAAGCGCTCGCACTAGGGGCGGACGCCGTCCTGCTGGGCCGGCCGTACGCGTACGGCCTCGCGGTCGGCGGCCAGGAAGGCGTCGAGGCCGTGATCCGGCATCTGATGGCGGAGACCGACCTCACACTGGCGCTCGTCGGCGGGCGTGAGGCGCGTAACCTCGACCGGTCATGGATCGCGGCGTCGTCCTGAACGAGCTCGAGCGCTTCGGCGTCGAGGAGATCGAGCTCGACGCGCCGGGCGCTGGGGAGGCGCGGGTCCGGATCGAGGCCAGCGGCGTCTGCCACTCCGACCTCCACGTCGTGCGAACCGGCTTCAACCATCCGATGCCGGTCCTGCTCGGGCACGAAGGCGCAGGTGTGGTCGAGGCGGTCGGTGAGGGAGTCGAACACGTCGGCGCCGGGGACCGTGTCGTCATCGGCTGGCGCGCGCCGTGCGGGGAGTGCCCCTGGTGTCTCCGCGGGGCGGGCCATCTCTGCCGAACGCCCGCTATGGCGGCTCGGAGGATGCACACGCGGGACGGGCGGGACCTGATGGGCGCGATGCGGGCGGGGACCTTTGCCTCGCGGACCGTGGTCCACGCGGCCTCGCTCGTGCCGCTTCCCGACGGGCTTTCGGCGGAGGAGGCATGCCTGATCGGATGCGCGGTCGCGACGGGCGTCTGCTCGGTCCTGAAGACGGCCGAGGTCTGGGAGGGCGCACGCGTCGGCGTCATCGGCTGCGGCGCGGTTGGCCTGTCCGTGATCCAGGGAGCACGGGTTGCCGGTGCGGCGGAGATCCATGCTCTCGACCTGGACGAGCGCAAGCTCGACGCCGGTCGCCGCTTCGGGGCGACCCATACGGGCGAGGCGGAGCGTCTCGACTTCGTCTTCGACGTCGTCGGTCGGCCAGAGACCGTGGCGCTCGGGCTGCGGATGCTCGGGCATGCGGGGACGCTGGTCTACATCGGGCTCCCTCAGCCCGGGTCCGAGGCGGTCGTGCCGCTCGACCGCACGTTCGACCGGCGGCAGCGGATCCTCGTCTCGCACGGCGGCGATCACGTTCCCGCGGAGGATTTCCCGTTGCTCATGGCCCTGGCGGCCGAGGGCCGGCTCGATCTCGCCGGAATGGTCACCAAGAGGATCGAGTTGGACGGCGTCGAGGCGGCGTTCGAGGACATGGAGGCAGGTGAAGTCATCCGCTCGGTGATCGTCCTGTGAGGCTTCCGCCTCCGGTCGCCGAGCTGATCGGCATCGAGGTCGTGGACGCCGGCGCCGGCATGTGCACGATGAGCCTCGACGCCGGCGAGCAGCATTCCAATCCGATGGGGACGATCCACGGCGGGATCCTCTGCGACCTCGCCGATGCCGCCATGGGCATGGCCTTCTTCTCGACGCTCGAGGAGGGGGAGTCGTTCACGACGCTCGAGTTGAAGATGAACTACCTCCGGCCGTTCTGGACCGGGAAGCTCCTTGCTCACGGGGCGGTCGTCTCGCGAGGGAGAACGGTGGGGCTGACGGAGTGCCGCGTGGTCGACGATCAGGAGCGCCTGATCGCGCACGCAACGAGCACCTGTATGGCCCTCCGCGGGGACGCGGCCGAGGGACGCTAGGCGTCCGCGCCGAGGACCCGGTCGATCAGGTCGGGATAGTCGGGGTCGTCCTCGGGATCCCAGCCTGGAGTCAGGTGCCGCCGCCTGAGCAGCTCTGCGGCATGGGGCTCCCGCGAGCGAAGGGCCTTGACCTGCAGCGAGCGCACGAGCGCGTCGAGCTGACGGCGTCCGTGCAGCGCGCCGACCGCCGGATCGTCGACGGAGCGTCGCAGACGGGCGGCGAGCTCCGCCGAAGCGCCGCTGCGCTCGACCACGAGGTCGACTGCGTCCAGGCGCGCGAGGTCGCGGAGGACCTGCGCGCAGAGGACGTTGTGCGTCCCCTCCCAGCTCTCGAAGACGATTGCGTCGCGGTAGAGCCGGGGCAGCGGCGAGAAGTCCTCGATCGTCCCGTTCCCTCCGAGCGCCTCGATGCCGCGCCGGATCACCTTCGTCGCGGCCAGTGAGGTCACGAACTTGTTCGCGTTCACGAGCAAGCGGTGCCACGCCGTGTCCTCCTCGCCCGCTTCACCCTTGTCGATCCGGTCGACGAGCTCGGTCAGCTCCATCGTCGAGGCGAGCGCCGCGTCCGCCTCAGCCTTCATCACCGCCAGGTTCTCGCGGACGAGCGGGTAGTCCGAGATGACGCGCCCGAATGCCTCGCGCTCGCGGGCGAATCCCTCCGCGACGATGGTGGCGCGGCGCATCAGGCCTGCCGACCCGAGCGCGTTCAGCCAGCGGGAGGTGTTCAACACGCCGACGGCCGTTCGGAAGCCGTCCTCCAGCGGCCCGAGCGGATACGCGGGTGCGCCTTCGAACTCGATCTCGCCGGTCGCGAGAGCGCGCGTCCCGAGCTTGTCCTTGAGTCGGCGGATCCGGAATCCACCGCCCGAGCGAGGCACGAGGAAGCATCCGATCCCGGGGGTCCCCTCCGGTGCGCCCCGCGGGCGGGCGGTCACGAGGAACTGGTCGGCGTCGGCGACCGAGCAGAACCACTTCTCCCCATGCAGCCGCCAGCCTGCCCCGTCCCGGATCGCCTCGACCCGGTTCGCGCCGACGTCGGACCCGCCGTGCCGCTCCGTGAGGAACTGCGCGCCACGCTCCGCCTGGTCGTAGTCGGTCTCGATGAGCGGCGGGAGAAACCGCTCGCGCAGGTCGTCGGAGCCGCGCGTCTTCAGCGCGCGAACGAGTCCCGCCGTGCAGACGACGGGACACGCGTGGCCGCCCTCTCCCGCGTGTGCGAGGAGGTAGAAGAGCGAGGCCTGCTCGGGTGCAGCGGCGCCGACGATGCCGGAGGCCCAGATCGCGCGGCCGGCCCGGTGGTAGGCGGGATCGAACTCGATCTCACCGTTCTCCAGGAGCCGGGGCAGGTTCCGCTCGGACTCCTCGACCGCGGGGTCGACCACGTCCATCACGACGTCCGCGAAGTCATGTGTTACCGCCGGTAGCACCGGTATAGGCTAACGCCGTGGAGCTTCGCGACAGCCCTGACGAAGCGGCCTTCCGCGAGGGCGTCCGCGCCTGGCTGCAGGAGAACCTGCCAGCCGGCGAGCCGCGGGAATGGAGCCGCAAGATCTACGACGCAGGCTACGCCGGCCTGACCTGGCCCGAGGAGTACGGCGGGAGAGGGGCTCCGTACAGCCACCAGGCGATCGTGCTGGAGGAATTCGCCCGCGCCGAGGCGCCTTCGCACATGGGCGTGATCGGCCTCGGCATGGCGGGCCCGACGATCATGGCGCACGGCATCGAGGAGCAGAAGCAGCGCTACCTCTCGAAGATCCTCTCGGCGGAGGAGATCTGGTGCCAGGGCTTCTCCGAGCCGGGAGCAGGCTCCGACCTGTCGGCCGTTCGAACCTCGATCGAGGCGCGGAACGGCTCGTTCGTCGTCAACGGACAGAAGGTGTGGTCGTCGTTCGCGCACATCGCCGACCACTGCATCCTCGTCGGCCGAAGCGACCCGGACTCGCAGCGCCACGAGGGCCTGACGTACATCATCGTCGACATGAAGGCGCCCGGCGTCGAGGTTCGCCCGCTGCGCCAGATCACCGGCGAGGCCGAGTTCAACGAGATCTTCCTCACGGACGTCGAGGTGCCGCAGGAGAACCTTCTCGGCGAGATCGGCGGAGGCTGGCAGGTCGCGATGACGACGCTCCTCCACGAGCGCGGGACGCTCGGCTTCGCGCTCGGCGGCGCGCTGGAGCTGCAGGTGCAGAAGCTCGTCGCGCTCACGAAGGAGAAGGGCGCCGACGACTCGATCATCCGGGACCGCGTCGCCCAGGAGTGGATCGAGCTCCAGGCGCTGAAGATGACGAACTACCGGTCCCTGACGACCCTGATGCAGACCGGGATCCCGGGCCCCGAGGGCTCCGTCTCCAAGCTGCATTGGTCGGAGCAGAACCAGCGGCTGACGAAGCTCGCCATGGAGATCCTCGAGGGCGAGGACGACGGCTACTGGGGCCACCAGCAGCTGCGGAGCCGCGGCAACACGATCGAGGCCGGGACCTCCGAGATCCTACGAAACATCATCGCCGAGCGGGTGCTCGGTCTCCCAAGGAGTCGCTGATGCAGTTCGCCTTCACCGAAGAGCAGGAGCTCCTCCGCCGCGAGGCGCGCGACGCCCTCGCGAACGGGGGCTGGTCGCGCGACGAGATCGGCGCGGCCGAGCTGAGCTTCGTCGACAAAGCCGTCCTCTTCGAGGAGGGCGGGCGCGCCGGCGTGGGGGAGTCGCTCTTCGACGAGGACCGGCCGGAG
Organism: Gaiellaceae bacterium; assembly: GCA_035265935.1. Lineage (GTDB taxonomy): Bacteria > Actinomycetota > Thermoleophilia > Gaiellales > Gaiellaceae > JACDAN01. The sequence goes on along the minus strand of DATFOC010000070.1, from coordinate 23,616 downwards.
GACGAGCGCCTGGCGACGCTCGCGCTCGAGGCGGTCGGCATCGGGAAGAAGGCACTCGACCTCGCGGTCGAGTACGCGAAGGACCGGGAGCAGTTCGGACGGAAGATCGGCGTGTACCAGGCCGTCTCCCACCAGCTCGCCGACACCTTCGTCGAGACCGAGCTTGCCCGCTCGCTCGCCTACTGGGCTGCATGGTGCGTCGCCGAGGACGACGAGCAGGCACCGATCGCGACCGCCGCCGCGAAGTCGTATGCGTCGGACGCGGCGGTTGCCGCGTGCGAGCGCTCGATCCAGGTTCACGGCGGCATCGGCTTCACCTGGGAGCACGTGCTCCACGAGTACTACAAGCGTGCACTCTGGATTCAGGCGTACGGCGGCCACGGACGCGTGCACCGCGCCCGGATCGCCTCCTGGCTGCTGGATTGACGCCCACGGCCATCGTCACGGGCGCGTCGTCGGGGATCGGACAGGCGTGCGCCGTGAGGCTTGCACGCGCGGGATGGCGCGTGTTCGCCGGCGTTCGCCGCGAGGGTGACGCGCCGGAGGGAACGGAGGAGCTGCTCCTCGACGTCACCGACGCGGAGCAGATCCGAGACGCCGCGGAGCGCGTCGACGAGTTGAACGGTCTCGTCAACAACGCGGGCATCGCCCTCGGGTCTCCGCTCGAGCTCGTCCCGGTCGACCAGCTCCGCCATCAGCTCGAGGTCAATCTCGTCGGGCAGGTGGCGGTGACGCAGGCTCTCCTGCCGGCGCTTCGCCGCGCGAAGGGCAGGATCGTCTTCATGGGCTCGATCGCGGGTCGGAGCGCGTTGCCGTTCCTCGCGCCCTACGCCGCCTCGAAGCATGCTCTCGAGGCCGTGGCGGACTCGCTTCGCCTGGAGCTGAAGCCATTCGGCATCCCGGTCTCCATCGTCGAGCCGGGATCGATTCGAACCGCCATCTGGTCCCGCTCGGCCGAGCGCGCCGACGAGCTCGCCGCGACGGCGGACGCGCAGAAGGCCGACCTCTACGGCGAGCGCGTTGCATCGTTCAGGCGCGTGGCGCTGAAACGCGGCGAGGGAGGCGCGTCGGCCGATCGCGTTGCCGAGGTCGTCGAGGAAGCGCTCACCGCCGAGCGGCCGCACGCGCGCTACCTGGTGGGAAGGGACGCGAAGCTGCGCGCGGGGTTCGAGCGCCTCCCCGACCGGCTTCGGGACCGGATCTACGAACGGGTGCTCCTCAAGAGCTAGGAGGGTCGATGGGCTACGCCAAGGGATCGTTGGACGAGCTGGGCGGGGGACCTGGGTTCCGCAAAGTCCGCCAGGCGCTGAACGTGACCGCGTTCGGCGTCAACGGCGTCGTGTACCCACCAGGACAGGAGGGCTTCCTCCATTACCACGACGAGCAGGACGAGCTCTACTTCGTCCATAGCGGGCGTGCGCTGTTCGAGGTCGACGGCGAGGCGTTCGAGCTCGGGCCGGGCGGCATCGTTCACGTCGAGTCGACGACGCATCGCAAGATCTCGAACCCCGGCGACGAGGACCTCGTGATGCTCGTAGTCGGTGGCAAGGGCGGGTACGTCGGGCGCGACGGCCAGCTCGTGGACGTGGAGCGCGACCTCCCCCGCCGCCAGGCCTTTACCAGCGGTAAGAAATAGAGGACGATCTTGACTGGGTCTACTGAGGAGGCAACGGCTCGATGAACGGTTTGATGATGGACTACCAGCTCTCGGTTCCGCAGATCCTGAATCGGGCGGAGACCTTTTTCGGCGACCAGGAGGTCGTCACCCGCCTCCCGGACAAGAGCTTTCACCGCTACACCTTCCGAGACATGGCCGGTCGGGCAAAGCAGCTCTCGACCGCCCTGCAGAGGCTCGGCCTCGAACGCGGTGACCGCGTCGCCACGCTGTGCTGGAACCACTATCCGCACCTGGAGGCGTACTTCGGGATCCCGGGCGGCGGGTTCGTGCTCCACACGCTGAACCTCCGTCTCCACCCCGACGACCTGTCGTACGTCGCGGATCACGGCGACGACAAGGCCGTGATCGTCGACCGCAGCCTCCTTCCCCTGCTCGAGCAGTTCCTGGAGCGGACGAAGATCGAGCACGTCTTCGTCGTCGAGGACTCGTACGAGGAGCTGCTGGCGACTGCGAGCCCGGATGAATGGGAAGACCCGCAGCTCGACGAGCGCGAGGCGGCTGCGATGTGCTTCACGAGCGGTACGACTGGGCGCTGCAAGGGCGTCGTCTACTCGCACCGGTCGACCGTTCTGCACGCGCTCGGCGTCGCGACGACCTCGCCGCTCGGCCTGCGTGTCGCGCACGGCGACACGTTGCTGCCCGTGGTGCCGATGTTCCACGCGAACGCGTGGGGTTACCCGTATCTGGCGGCCATGCTCGGAACGAAGCTCGTGTTCCCGGGCCCGCACCTGGATCCCGAGAGCCTGCTCGAGGACTTCGTTCAGGAGAAGGTGACGTGGACGGCAGGCGTGCCGACGATCTGGCTGGGAATGCTGCAGATGCTCGACGCTAACCCCGGCAAGTGGGACTTGTCCCACATGAAGGGGATGCTCGTCGGAGGCTCCGCCGTCCCGCGCGCGATGATCGCCGCGTACAAGGAGCGGCACGGGCTCAGCGTCGTGCAGGGCTGGGGTATGACCGAGACCTCGCCCGTCGCATCGGTCAGCGACTTCATCGGCGACCTTCAGGAGGCCGACCAGGACACGCAGCTGGACTTCGTCGCGATGGCGGGTGTCCCGCTGCCGTTTGTCGACATCCGGGTCCGTGCGGGCGACGAGGACGTGCCGTGGGACGGCGAGTCGATGGGCGAGCTGGAGGTTCGGGGCCCCTGGGTCGCGTCCGGCTACTACGAAGACGACTCGCAGGCGGACCGGTGGACCGACGACGGCTGGTTCAAGACCGGCGACATGGTCTCCATGCACCCGCGCGGTTTCATCCAGATCAAGGACCGGTCGAAGGACGTGATCAAGTCCGGCGGGGAGTGGATCTCGTCGGTCGAGCTCGAGAACGCGATCATGTCCCACCCGGCCGTGGCCGAAGCCGCGGTGATCGCGATCCCGGACGAGAAGTGGGCAGAACGACCGCTCGCTGCCGTCGTGCTCAAGGAGGGCGAGACCGTGAGCGCAGACGAGCTGAAGGAGCACCTGGCGCCGAAGTTCGCCAAGTGGTGGCTGCCGGACCGGTTCGAGTTCGTGGAGGAGATCCCGAAGACAAGCGTCGGGAAGTTCAAGAAGACGGCTCTGCGCGAGCAGTTCGCCGAGGATCAGGTGCCGGCGTCTTCGTAGGCCGACCGTGAGAGCAGTCGTTCTCCGCGAGACGGGCGCGCCGGACCGCCTCGAGCTCGAGGAGGTGCCCGACCCCGAGCCGGGAGCCGGCGAGATCGTGGTGCGCGTTCGCGCAGCCGGGATCAATTTCGCCGACGTGCTGGTGCGACAGGGGCGCTACCCGCAGCCCCCGGAGCTGCCGACGGTCCTCGGCTCGGAGGTCGCCGGTGAGGCAGACGGAGGACCCGTGATGGCGCTTCCGCGAGGAGGCGGCTACGCGGAGGTGATCGCCGTGGACGAGAACCTGGTCGTGCCGCTGCCGGAGGGCGCGTCGTTCGAGGAGGGCGCCGGGTTCCTGCTGACGTACCTGACGGCGTGGATTCCGCTTACGCAGCAGGTTCGGGTCGGTGATGGGTCCGTGGTGCTGGTTCATGCGGGCTCGGGCGGTGTCGGTTCGGCGGCGATCCAGGTTGCGAAGCATCTGGGTGCCCGGGTGGTGGCGACCGCGAGCACGGATGAGAAGCGGGCGGTCGCACTCGAGCAAGGGGCGGACGAGGCGTTCGGCTACGACGAGTTCGCCGAGAAGGTCAGAGCCGATGTCGTTCTCGACCCGGTCGGCGGCGAGGTCTTCACGCAGAGCTTTGGCGTCCTGAACCCGCTCGGGACGGTGGTCGCGATCGGTTTCGCCGGCGGCTGGTGGGAGTCACTTGATCCCGCGCCGCTCGTCGGCCGCAACCTCGGGCTGCAGGGTTTCTATCTCGGACGCCTGATGCGTCACAACCCCGACCTCGTGCGCGAGGCGATCGGTGAGCTCGTCGAGCTCTGGTCGTCCGGCTCCGTGAAGCCGCTCGTCGGTGCGACGTTCCCGCTCGAGCGCGCGGCCGATGCCCACGAATTGATCGAGGCGCGCCGCCATGTCGGCAAGGTCGTCCTTGTTCCCTGAGGCGTCGACTGGGCGACGCCGTCAAGAGGCCATCCCGGCTTCGCCGGCGTGGCCGCCTCCTTCGGCGCTCGTGACGGGCGCCGCGGGCGGAATCGGCCGCGCGATCGTCGAGCGGCTCGAACAGGAGGGGGCAGACGTCACCGGTCTCGACGTGAAGGACGGGTTCGACGTCACCGACTCGGCGGCATGGGAGTCGGTCGGCCGGTTCGACCTCGCCTGTCTCAACGCGGGTGTGACGACGGGCACGGCGTCCATCGCCGAGCTGACCGACGAGGAGTACCGGCGAGTCGTGGCTGTGAACGTCGACGGCGTCCTCTTCGGCGTGCGCCGCCTCGTGGGAGTCATGGGCGAGGGAGACGCGATCGTCGTGACGGCGTCGCTCGCCGGCCTGACCGGAGTGGAGAGCGACCCGATCTACGCGCTCACGAAGCACGCCGTCATCGGCTTTGTCCGTTCGGTCGCGCCGCAGCTCGGGGAGTCCGGAATCCGCATCAACGCCGTCTGCCCCGGGTTCGCAGACACACCCATGGTCACGGGCGAGTTCCGTTCGGCTCTCGAATCGGCGGGCTTTCCGCTCCTGCGGGCCGAGGAGGTCGCCGAGGCCGTGCTGCTCGCCGCGCGGAGTGAGGGAACCGGCGAGGCATGGATCGTCCAGCCAGGCCGCCGACCCGAGCCGTACCGCTTCCGCGGCATCCCGGGCCCGAGGGTTCCCGGCGCGGAAGGCATCGCCCCGCCGCCCGTCTAGCCAAGTAACAAGTTGTTACTTGGGAGGTTCGGCGCTGAGTTGACACGTTCACGGGGTCCCCTCAGCGGCATAGTCGCGTGGTGCCACGATTCGCCGCGCGCATGTCTCCACGCCTCCTCGAGACGCTGGTCAAGGCCGACAGTCCGTCAGTTCCGATCGCCGAGACGTGCCGGCGGGTGGGACGCGAGGCCGACCGAATCGGCCTGGCCAGGCCGAGCTATGAGCGCGTTCGCCTACTCGTTCACGAGTCGCGACGCATCCGCCGCGGTCCGAGCACTGCCAGCGTCCTCGCGGACGTCGCCTTCCGCGTAAGGCCGCCGGAGGCCGTTCTCGACCACATTTCCGGGATCGGCGTCCCGGAGCTCGGGCGCCGCGCTAGAGGCAAGTAACAACTTGTTACTTGGCGCGTTCGCGGTCGGCCACCTTGACGAGGGCCTTGCCGCGGTTCTCGCCCCGCAGCATGCCCATGAACGCCGCCGGGGCGTTCTCCAGTCCGTCCGTCACGTCCTCGCGCCAGGTGATCTTGCCCTCGGCGACCCAACGCGCCAGCCGCAATGCCGCCTCGTCGAAGCGATGCGCGTAGTCGTTGATCAGGAAGCCTTGCATCCTCGCGCGGTAGACGATCAGCGCCGCGGGATGGAAGGTCGGTTCCGGGCGCTCGAGGTTGTACTGGGAGATCTGCCCGCAGATGACGATCCTCGCGCCGACGTTGAGGCGGCGATGCACGCCCTCCGAGACTCCGCCGCCGACGTTGTCGAAGTAGATGTCGACGCCGTCGGGGCAGGCCGCCTTGAACGCCTCTCGGAAGTTCTCGTCCTTGTAGTCGATCGCCTCGTCGTAGCCGTAGAGGCGACAGTCCGTGCACTTGTCGGGGCCGCCCGCGATTCCGACCGTGCGGCAGCCGGCGAGCTTCGCGATCTGTCCGGCGACCTGTCCCACGGCGCCCGCGGCACCGGACACAACGACGGTGTCGCCGGCCTTCGGCTTCCCCACGTCCAGGAGCCCGAAGTAGGCGGTCATCCCCGTTGCGCCGACGGCGTGCAGCGCGAGCGTGGGCGGGTCGAGGAACTCGGGCACTCTTCGCACGGAGCCGCCTCGTGCGACCGCGTACTCCTGCCAGCCGAGCTGACCGACGACCAGGTCGCCGGTCGAGAAGCGTCCGTCCTGGCTCTCGACCACCTCCGCCAGCGACTGGGACGTGATCACGTCGCCGAGCTCGAGCTTCTTTGCATACGAGCGCGCCTCGCTCATTCGGCCGCGCTGGTAGGGATCGACGGAGACCCACAGGATCCGCACGAGTACCTCGCCAGGCGCGGGATCTCCAACCTCCACCTCGTCCAGGACGAAGTCCGCATCCGTCGGAAAGCCCTGCGGCCGCGCGGCGAGCGTTACGCGCCGGTTCGTCTTCACGAGAACCGCCATGTGCCGCCTTTCTCGAACTCCTTGAGGATTCGCCGGCTCACGACCATGCGGTGCACCTCGTCCGGCCCATCGTAGATCCGTGCGGCGCGCGCAGTCGCGTACATCGCCGCCAGCGGAGTCTCGTCGGTGAGCCCGCGTGCGCCGTGCACCTGGATCGCGCGATCGACGACGTCGTGCAGCGCCTGGGCTGCGTAGAACTTGATCACCGAGACCTCGACCCTCGCCTCGTCGCCCTCGTCGATCTTCCGCGCCGCGTCCAGCGTCATCAGCCGGCAGGCATGGATCGCCGCCGCCGAGTCAGCGATCCAGTTCTGCACCGTTTGCTTGTCGGCGAGGCGCGAGCCGAACGCCTCGCGCTCCAGCGAGTACGAGCACAACAGCTCGAACGCGCGCTGCATCTGCCCGAGCCAGCGCATCACGTGGTGGATGCGTCCCGGCCCCAGCCGCTTCTGCGCGATGCGAAAGCCGTCGCCGGGCTCTCCGAGCGTATTCGCGACCGGGACCCGGACATCGCGGTACCAGACCTCGCAGTGCGTCGACCACCCGCTCCCGGCGTGGCCCATGACGGGTATCGGCCGGACGATCTCGACGCCCGGCGTGTCGGCCGGAACGAGGATCTGCGACGCGCGCCGGTGCGGCTCCGCGTCCGCGTCGGTCACTGCCATCACGATCCCGAACGCCGCGCCGTCTGCGCCGGACGAGAACCACTTGTGGCCGTCGATCACCCACTCGTCACCGTCGCGCCGCGCGGTCGTCCGGAGGGTCGTCGGGTCCGATCCGGGCACCTCCGGCTCGGTCATCGAGAAGAAGGAGCGGATCTCGCCCGCGACCAGCGGTCGCAGCCAGCGCTCCTTCTGCTCCTCGGTCCCGAACAGGTGCAGGATCTCCGCGTTGCCGGCGTCGGGCGCCTGGCAGCCGAAGACGAGCTGCGCGTACGTCGACCTTCCGATCTCCTCGTTCAGGTGCGCGTACGCGAGAAAGCCCTGGCCGGTGCCGCCGGCCTCGGGCGGGACGTGCGGCGCCCAGAGCCCCTCCTCCTTCGCCTTCGCCCTGAGCGACCGAATCAGGTCGGCGTCGTCGGCATGGAGCTCGCGCTCGTGCGGGTAGACGTGCTGCTCCATGAACGCGCGAAAGCGCGCGCGCAGGTCCTGGATCTCTTCGGTCGGAGCGAGTTCCGTCACCGCCACCGGGTTAGCATCGCACGCGTGCGGCTCGGCTTCTACATGGGGTACGCGCCGCCCGGGACGAACCCGACGGAGCTGGTGGCGCTCGCGCAGGAGGCCGAGACGCTCGGCTACGACTCCGCCTGGGCGGCCGAAGCGTGGGGGACGGACGCGGCAACCGTGCTCTCCTGGCTGGCGGCGATCACGACGACACTCAAGGTCGGCTCGGCGATCTTCCAGATCCCGGCTCGGACGCCCACCAACACGGCGATGACCGCGGCGACGCTCGACCTCATGTCCGGCGGCCGCTTCCTGCTCGGCCTCGGTCTGTCCGGGCCGCAGGTCGTCGAGGGCTGGCACGGTGAGCCCTGGGGGAAGCCGATCACGAAGATGCGTGAGTACGTGGAGATCGTCCGCGCCGTACTGCGCCGGGAGACCATCGAGCACCAGGGCGCGCATTACCAGGTGCCGTACGCCGGCCCGAACGCGACTGGCCTCGGCAAGCCGCTCAAGCTGATGGCCCGTCCGTTGCGGCCTGACGTTCCGATTTACCTCGCCGTCTTCAAGCCCCGGTCCGTCGAGCTCGCCGCCGAGATCGCGGATGGCTGGCTGCCGATCTTCTTCTCGCCTGAGCGCGCTCGTCAGACCTTCCCAGCGCCCTTCGCCCGCGAAGACGGGTTCGACATCGCGCCCGCGGTTCCGGCGGTGGCAATGGACGACGTCGAGCTCGCACGGGACGTGCTCCGGCCCTACTACGCCCTCTACGTAGGCGGCATGGGCGCCCGCGGCGCGAACTTCTACAACGACCTCGTCGCGAGCTACGGGTTCGAGGCCGAGGCCAAGCAGATCCAGGACCTCTTCCTCGACGGCAAGCAGCGAGACGCGGCCTCCGCCGTGCCCGATGCGCTGATTGACGAGCTCGCGCTCGTCGGGCCGCCCGATCGGATCCGGGACCGGCTGGCCGCCTGGAAGGATTCGGGTGCGACCACGCTCCTGATCTCGACCCGCGACCCGACGACGCTCCGTGTCGTCTCGGAGGCTCTCTCATGAAGCTGTTCGATCTCAGCGGCAAGACGGCGATCGTGACCGGAGGAGGCAAGGGCATCGGCCGCCAGATGGCTCAGGGCCTGGCCGAAGCCGGGGCGAACGTCGTCCTCTGCGCGCGCCGGGCCGACCGTTGCGAGCAGGCCGCCGCCGAGCTCGAGCAGCTCGGCGTCAGGGCGCTCGGCCTGGGCTGCGACGTGCGCGATCCCGAGCAGGTGGCGGCGGTCGTCGCGCGAACGGTCGCCGACTTCGGCGCGGTGGACGTCCTCGTCAACAACGCGGGCACCGTCTGGGGAGCGAGCCCGGAGGAGATGCCGCTCGAGGGCTGGCAGAAGGTCGTCGACGTCAACCTGACCGGCGTCTTCCTCTTCTCGCAGGCGGCCGGCCGGGCCATGATCGCGGGGGACGGCGGTGCGATCGTCAACATCGCGTCGGTCGCCGGTCTCCAGGGCGGGCCGCCCGAGATCATGAATACGATCGTCTACAACGCGACGAAGGGCGGCGTGATCTCGTTCACCCGCGATCTCGCCTGCAAGTGGGCCCGGCACGGGATCCGCGTCAATGCGATCGCGCCTGGCTGGTTCCCGTCCGACATGGCCAACTTCGTCCTCGAGCAGCACGGCGAGGAGCTGTCTACGCGCATCCCCCTCGGGCGGTTCGGCGGGCCCGAAGACCTCAAGGGCGTCGTCGTCTTCCTCGCTTCGGATGCATCCGCGTACGTCACCGCCCACACGCTGGTCGTGGACGGAGGCCAATCGGCCTGGTGATGGGCCACGAGCCGATGATGCCCGCGGAGCAGAAACCTTGAGAAAGACGGGCTCGAGGTGGAGTACTTCACCCTGCAGCTAACGCGAGGCGCCGAATGAGCGCCGTTCCGTGGGCCGCGGACCTGGAGGAACGGCTGGGGCGTCGCGTCGAGGCCATGCATCTCCTGCCCGGCGGTGCCTCCAAGGAGGCCTGGGCGGTTGACGCAGACGGCGAGCGGTTGCTCGTTCGGCGAGCGCTCGGCGGCGTGATCCACGAGGCGACGCTGTCGCTGGAGCACGAGTTCGAGGTCCTCCAGGCCGCCGAGGAGGCCGGCGTCAGGGTGCCGCACCCTGTCGCCTACCTCGGGGAGCTCGCCGGGCGCGAGGCCTTCGCGATGGAGTTCGTCGAGGGCGAGACGATCGGCAGGCGGATCGTCCGCAATCCACCCGCCGGCCTCGAGACCCAGCTCGCCGACGAGCTCGCGAAGATCCACGCGATTCCGCCAGAGCGTCTGCCCTTCCTGCGCGCCTCCGACATCGTCTCGCGCTTCGAGCACGAGCTCGACTCGGTCGGCGATCCTCACCCGGCGCTCGAGTACGGGCTCTGGTGGCTGCGGGAGCACCGGCCCGATCCGCTCGCCGACGTCGTCGCCCACGGCGACTTCCGGCTCGGCAACGTCGTCGTCTCCGAGCGTGGCCTGGTCTGCATCCTCGACTGGGAGTTCGCCCATCTCTCTGATCCGCGGGAGGACGTCGCGTGGCCGCTCGTCCGGGCGTGGCGCTTCGGCGTGGACGACCGGCGGCTGGGCGGAGTGGGGGACGTCGGGCCGTACCTGGAGCGATACGAGGAGCTGACGGGCCGCTCGATCTCCGACGCCGAGCTCTACTGGTGGGAGGTGCTGGGCAACGTCAAGTGGGGCGTCGGCTGTCTGACGCAGTGCAGGCGCCACCTGACCGGCCTCGACCGCAGCGTCGAGTACGCGGTGCTCGGCAGGATGGCTGCCGAGATGGAGTACGAGCTCCTCGACCTGATCGAACATGCCTGACCGCCCGGCAGCACCCGAGCTGATCGAGGCCGTGTTCGAGTTCCTCTCGGGAGAGCTGCTCCCGACCATCGACGACCATCGCCTGAGGTTCCGGACGCTCGTCGCGATGAACGCCCTCGGCATCGCCCGCCGAGAGCTCGAGGCGGGCGAGGAAGGCATGGGCGAGGACGAGCTTCGCGACCTCGCGCGGCGGATCCGGGTGGGCGACGTCGACGAAGCCCTGCACGCTCGCCTGAAGCAGCACGTCGCGGAGAAGCTTCGCGTCTCCAACCCCGCGTACCTCGCGAAGTACGAGTGACTCGCCGCAGGATCTACCTGATGCGCCACGGCCGAGTGGCGTACTTCGACCAGGGTCGTCCGCTCCCGCCGGACGACGTCTCGCTCACGCCGGAGGGCCGCGAGGAAGTCGGCGCGGCGGCAGCCATCCTGGAAGGGATCGCGTTCGACCGCGTGATCACTAGCGGCCTGCCTCGGACGGTCGAGACGGCGCGGATCGTCGCTCCCGGCGCCCACGTCGAGTCCTGGCCGGAGCTACGGGAGATCGAGTCAGGGCGGCTCGCGGACATCCCGGAGGACAAGCTCGAGCGCGCGTTCGTCGAGGCCTGGAGGGACGTCGTCCCGGAGGAGGCGAGATTCCTCGGCGGCGAGTCGGTCGGCTCGCTGCTCGACCGGGTGGTCCCGGCCGTCGACCGGCTGGTCGCGGATACCGACTGGGACGTGCTCTTGGCGGTACTGCACGGCGGGGTCAACCGCGCAATCCTCTCCTATGCTCTGACCGGTGGGCGGGCATTCCTGGGCAACTTCGAGCAATCGCCGGGCTGCATCAACGTCCTCGACGTCGGCGACGACTGGGTCGTTCGCGCAGTCAACACGGCGCCAGCGGACCTCGCCCACCGGATCAACCGGCTGCGCACGATGGAGGAGCTCTGGAGCGAGTTCAAACCGGCCTGACGCGCCGGCCGCTGGTCCGTCAGAATCGCCCCTTCGCATCAACGGAATGGGGGGGACCCATGCGTTCGCTGCTCGCTGCGGCTCTGATCGCGCTCTCACTCGTCGTTCCTGGAACCGCGCTTGCCGCCGTCAAGGCCGGCCAGCCGTTCCCGAGTAACCTCTTTACGACCTCGGACAGAACACAGGTGACGGGCCTCCGTGTCGACCTGCCGAAGCCTGATTGCGCCGTGCGGCCGTCCGACTGCGCCGATATCGACGTGCTCAACGCGCTCGACGGCTTCAACATCCAGCCCCGGATCTCGATCCCGTTCTCGGGGCCGATCGACCTGACGACCGTGTCGAGCCAGACCGTGTTCCTCATCGGCCCGCACGGCCGGCGAGTCGGGATCAACCAGGTCGTCTGGGAGCCGGCGGCGAACACGCTGCACGTCGAGAGCGATGAGCAGCTCCAGCAGCACTCGAGGTATCTGCTCGTCGTCACCCGGGGCGTGCACGGCTCCGACGGGCAACGGCTCGACGGCTCGGCCTTCTGGCGCGAGCTGCTCGCACGCGGGCCCGCAGCGGACAAGGCGTATCGCACGCAGCTGCTGTTCGCGCTCGGTGCGTCGTTCTTCGCCGGCGCGGACCCGGCGCAGGTTGCAGCGGCGAGTCTCTTCACGACCCAGAGCGTCGACGCGATCTCGAAGAAGGTCCGGCGGCAGATCCGGAAGGGCCAGGCGCCGACGCCAAGCTTTGCGCTCGGTACCGGTGGAGAGCGGACGGTTTTCCCCCTCTCATCGATCACGGCGATCCAGTGGGTCCGGCAGACGGGGACCTCCACGTTCGCCACGTCCTTCCTGCCGACGCCAGCACTGTCGGTGTTCCCCGGCTCGGTAGGCACGGTTGCCTTCGGTTCGTACACATCTCCGGACTACCAGACCGCGGCGAAGGTCATTCCTGCGGTGGGGACGAGGACCGGGAAGCCAAAGCCCAATCCGGAGAGCACGAACCCCATCCAGTTCACGCTGTTCATGCCGGCCGGGGCGAAGCCGGCAGCCGGCTGGCCTGTCGCGATCTTCGGCCACGGCTTCACCGATTCCAAGAACGGAGCGCCGTGGGCGGTCGCATCTTCACTCGCGCGCGCCGGGCTCGCCACGATCGCGATCAACGTCGTTGGTCACGGCGGCGGCGCGCTCGGGACGTACACGGTCAACCGAACGGGTGGAGCGGCGCCGGTAACCCTGCCGGCGGGCGGCCGCGGCATCGACCAGAACGGCAACGGGACGATCGACTCGACCGAAGGCGTCAACGCGGCGCCTCCGCAGACGCTGGTGGGCAACCGCGACGGCCTCCGCCAAACCGTGTTCGACCTGCTCCAACTGGTCGAAGTGCTCGAGCAGGGCGTCGACGTCGACGGAGACGGCGGGAGTGACCTCGAACGATCACGGATCTACTACGCCGGGCAATCGTTCGGGGGCATCTACGGCGTGCCGCTCCTGGGTCTCGAGCGGAAGATCCGCGCGGGCGTGCCCAACGTCCCCGGTGGCCCGATCATCGAGATCGCGCGGCTCTCACCGAGCTTCCGGCCGCTCGTCGGGGTCTCGCTCATCTCGCGCGTCCCGTCGCTCTACAACGCGGTGCCGAACCCGACGTTCACATCATTCGTGGAGAACAAGCCGCTGCGGAACCTGCCCCCGGTCGTCGACACCGTGCCGGGCGCATCCGCGATCCAGCAGTTCCTCGATCGCACGGAGTGGGCACAGCAGGCCGCCAATCCGGCGGCGTACACGCCGCTCGTCAAGCGCCCCATGATCCTCCAGTTCGCGCGCGGGGATCAGACCGTGCCGAACCCGACGACCTCGGCGATCATCCGCGCCGGCGGCCTCGCCGCGCAAACGACGCTCTATCGGAACGACCTCGCCTTCCAGGCGAACCCTGCGGTTCCGCGGAACCCGCATTCGTTCCTGACCAGCATCACGAACCCGGCCATTGCCTCGTTCGCCCTGGCCGCTCAGGCGCAGATCGCGACGTTCTTCGCGAGCGACGGCGCGACGGTGATCGACCCGGACGGCGCCGGGCCGATCTTCGAGACGCCGATGGTCGGCCCGCCGCCCGAGGACCTGGCCTTCCTGCCGTAGGACGCTAGCCGCGCCCGGTGTGAGCGATCACGCCGGGCGCAGGCTCTCGAGGCGCTCTCGGATCGCGCGGCGCGCCTCGTCGAAGACTGTCGGGTCCCGGAAGAGCTGGAACTGCGAGTTCGCCGACTGCGCAAACGCGTCGAGCTGGAAGGCAATCGTCCGCGCGCTCGTCTCCCGGCTCAGCTCACCCGCGTCCTGCGCCTGCTCGACGGCGTGCTCGAGGTACGAAAGCCACGAGCGGATCATCGCCTCGATGCGGTCCCGCACCGGGCCGGGTCGGTGGTTGAACTCGGCCGAGGTCGCCGCGAAGAAGCAGCCGCCGGGGAACACCTGGCGCTCGGCGTAATCGACCATGTGGTCGCACAGGGCCCACACGCGCGGCAACCCCCTTGGCGCCTCCCGTGCGGGATCGATGACCTCCTCCCGAAAGAGCGCAGCGGCGTGGTCGACTGTCGCCAGCTGCAGCTCCTCCTTCGAGCCAAAGTGGGCGAAGAGCCCGCTCTTGCTCAGCTGGGCCGCCTCGGCGAGCCGACCGATGGACAGCGGCTCGAGGCCCTCCTGGGTCGCCAGCTCCGCCGCGCGCGTCAGGATCGAGTGCCGGGTTCGCTCGCCCTTCGTTTTCAGCACGGTCGTCTGATTTCTTGTGCCGACCATGCGCAGAGTATAGACGGCTCCTTGACAGAATAGTACGGTCGTTCTATTCTCTCGACCATGGAGCTCGACCACCTCACGGTTTTCGTCCGCAGCTACGCGACGAGCAAGCCGTTCTACGAGGAGGCGCTGGCGCCCCTCGGGCTTGCCCTTCTCCTCGACTGGCCCGACGAGCACCGCGCCTACTTCGGCCGGCCGGGGAAGCCGAGCTCCCTCTGGCTCGTCGAGTCCGAGCTCGCCGGCAGGTTGGAAATCGCCCTCACGGCCGACGACGTCGGCGTCGTCCACGCCTTCTACGGCACCGCGATCGCCGCTGGCGGGCGGGCCGGTTGGGAGCCGGGAGTCCGTCCCGAGTACAACCGCGAGTACTACTCGGCGCGGGTTTTCGACTTCGACGGCAACTCGCTCGAGGCGGTCTTTCGCGGCGAGGCGACGCCCGCCGCGCTGCAGCGCCCCGCCGCCGCGTAACCTCACTCCCCGTGCAGGAGCTTGGAGAGACGATCCCGTTCGCGGGGCACCTCGGAATCGAGCTGTCGGCCGCCGAGCCGGAGGAAGTGCGAGGCGGGATGGACTGGGCGCCCGAGAAGTGCACGGCTGCCGGCGTGCTTCACGGCGGGGCGCTGATGGCGTTCGCCGACACGCTGGGAGGCGTCTCCGCCTTCCTCAACCTTCCCGACGGCGGAGGGACGACGGCGACTGTCGAGTCGAAGACGAACTTCTTCCGCGCCGTGCGTGAAGGTCGCCTGGAGGGCGTGACCCGTCCGCTCCACGTCGGCCGGACTTTCATCGTCGTCCAGACCGACGTCTACGACGCGAAGCAGCGACGCGTCGCCCAGGTCACACAGACTCAAGCTGTGATCGGCTAGTCGGAGATCCTGCGTCGCAGGAAGTCGAACTGCTCCTCGTGCGCTCGGCGGGCGAGGGAGAGCGGGAACGCGAGGAATGCGTGGACGCACTCCGGCCAGACCCGCAGCTCTGACTCGTTTCCGGCGGCGCGCCAGCGCATCGACATGAACAGCGAGTCGTCGAGCAGCGGGTCGAGGTCGCCCACCGAGAAGTACGCGGGCGGCAGGTCGTGGAGCTCGGCGTAGAGCGGAGAGATGTCGGGGTCGCGCAGCTCTTCGAAGCTCCGTTCGCCGACGAAGGATCGTGCGAACCACTTCATCGACGGTGTCGACAGGATGTACTCGCGATCGCCCCAGTTGCGCTGGCTCGGCGTCGCCGTCAGGTCGTAGCCGCCGTAGACGAGGTTCGCCGCGCGAAACGCGCCCGTGATCGCGTGGCGGTCCCGCAGTCGGAGCAGGGTCGTCACGGAGAGGTGCGCGCCGGCGGACTCGCCGCCGATCGTGAACAGCTCGGGCACGCCGAGCTCACGCTGCCCGTGCTCGAGTAGCCAGAGCGCGGCGTCCTCGCAGTCGTCCGGAGCGGCGGGATACGGATGCTCCGGCGCCAGGCGGTACCCGACGCTGACGGCGCACAGCCCGGTGGCCTCAACCAGCGACCACAGCCGGACGTCCTGCTCGTCGCACTCGCCGAGCACCCAACCGCCTCCGTGAATGTGCAGGTAGATGCCGGCGGCTTCACGCTCCGGTGTCAGCACGCGGAGACGGATCTCGCCGTTCCTGGTCGGGATCGCCATGTCCCTGGCCTGCGGCACGAACGCGAGCGGCGGAAAAATGCTCCGGTTCTCGCGCCTGGCCTGCCGTGCGACGTGCGGTGGAACGGTGTGCACGGGAGGCATCTGCGCGAGGCGCAACCTCAGCTCCTCGTTGAACGCTCTCGATTCTGCGAGCGCCGCCTCGTCGACGTCGGCTTTCAAAGGCGCTCGACGAGCATCGCCATTCCCTGGCCGCCGCCGACGCACATCGTCTCGAGCCCGATCGTGCCGTCGAGGGTCTCGAGATCGTTCAGGAGCGTGCACATGATTCGCGCCCCGGTCATCCCGTAGGGATGCCCGAGCGCTATTGCGCCGCCGTGCGGGTTCACCTTCTCGCCGAAGGGATCGATCCCGAGCTCGCGGCTCACCGGGAGCACCTGCGCGGCGAAGGCCTCGTTCAGCTCCATCACGTCGACGTCGTCGATCGTCATCCCTGACTGCTCCAGCACGTTGCGTACGGCGCCGATCGGGCCGACGCCCATGATCTCGGGCTCGACGCCCGAGACTGCGGACGCGATGATCCTGGCCCGCGGCTTGACACCGAGCGCCTGCGCCTTCTCCTCGCTCGTGACGACGACCGCCGCGGCGCCGTCGTTAAGCGGGCACGAGTTTCCGGCCGTGACCTTGCCGCCCGGCCGGAAGGCCGGCTCGAGCTCGGCGAGCTTCTCGAGTGTCGAGCCGCGGCGCGGCCCGTCGTCCGCGGACACGCCGTTCCAGGGAGTGAGCTCGCGGGCGAAGAACCCGCTGTCCTGCGCCGCCACCGCCCGCTCCTGGGATCGCTGCGCGTAGCGGTCCATGTCCTCGCGGGAGACGTTCCATTGCTCGGCGACGTTCTCCGCGGTCATCCCCATCGGGATGTAGACGTTCGCGATCGGCGCGTCGTCGCCGAACAGCTTCGGGTGCAGCTCCTCGGCGTCCTTCGGGTAGCCGTCGACCTGCGTGATCGACTCGACACCACCGGAGACGAACGCGTCGCCCTCGCCGGCTCGGATCGCATGGAACGCCATTCGGATCGTCTGCAGGGAGGAGGCGCAGAACCGGTTGACGGTCGTCCCCGGGACGCTCGCCGGCAGGCCGGCAAGGAGCGCCGAACGCCGCGCGAGGTTCATGCCCTGCTTCTGCTCGGGGAACCCGCACCCGAGCATCACGTCGACGATGTCTCCGCGCTCGAGCTCCGAGACCTGCTTCAGGGCGGCATCGATGGCGAAGGCCGCGAGATCGTCCGGCCGGGCGTCCACGAGCGATCCTTTCCCGGCGCGCCCGATCGGGGTTCGCGCCGCCGAGATGATGACTGCGTCAGACAAAGGCGTTCTCTCCTGTCAGCTGGCGACCGATGATCAGTTTCTGAATCTGGCTCGTTCCCTCGTAGAGGGTCGTAACGCGCGCGTCTCGGAGGTACTTCCCGACCGGGAACTCGTCAACGTAGCCGTAGCCGCCGTGCACTTGGACGGCCGCGTTCGCGGATCGGACGGCGGCCTCGCTTGCGTAGTACTTCGCGATCGACGACTCGAGCGTGTGCCTGGTCCCGGCGTCGGCCGCCAGAGCGGCCCTCCAGGTGAGCAGGCGGGCAGCGTCGGTCTCGACGGCGATCTCGGCCAGCAGCTCCTGCACGAGCTGGAACGAGGCGATGGGACGGCCGAACTGGCGCCGTTCCGACGCGTAGGCGAGGCAGGCTTCGAGGCAGGCCTGGCCGATGCCGACACAGCCTGCCGCGAGTGAGATCCGGCCGTTGTCCAGGGCCGAGAGGGCCACCTTCAACCCGCCTCCCTCCTCTCCGAGCACGTTCTCGGCGGGGACTCGCACGCCGTCGAGGGTCAGCTCGCCGGTGTCCTGAGCGCGCAGGCCGAGCTTGCCCTTGATCTGGTGCGCCGAGAAGCCGGGCGACTCGGTCGGGACGAGGAAGCAGGTAATCCGCTCGCCTGTTCGCGCGAACACGAGTGCCAGGCCGGCCCAGGTGCCGAGCGTGATGAAGATCTTCGAGCCGGTGATCGACCACGAGTCGCCGTCGCGTTGGGCGGTCGTGGCAAGCCCGCCGGGATCGGACCCCGCTCCCGGCTCCGTCAGGGCGTAGCAGCCGAGCACCTCGCCCGAGCCGAGGCGAGGCATCCACTCCTCCTTCTGCTCCTCCGTGCCCCACTTCAGGATCGTCTTGCCGACGAGCCCTACGTTGACGGAGACGATTCCGCGCACGGACGAGTCGACCCGGCCGAGCTCCTCCATGACGAGGCAGTACGAGACCGTGTCGAGCTCCCAGCCGGCGAGGAAGCCGACCTCGGACAGCCTCGCGATGATCCCTCGGTCCATCGTCTCGTCCCGGTCCCAGTCGCGCACGTGCGGCGCGATCTCGCCGTCGACGAACTCACGCGCGGAGCTGCGGATCAGCTCCTGCTCGGGAGTGAGCGTCAGATCCACGAGCGGTTCCTCTAAGCGCGACGGGGCCGCAGGTGCGGCCCCGTCGACGTTCCTCGGTCGGAGCGGTTCAGCGGCCCTTGTACAGAGGGCTGATCTCCGACCACGTGCCGTTGTTGTAACGGACGACCTTCCCCTGGTCGATCGGGAAGCGATCGGTCTTCGTCGTCTTGACCCTCACCCCGGGCAGAGCGTAGGGGTTGACCCAGTCCATCTTGGCGGTCGCTGCCATCAGCGACGCGCGGGTCGGGTTCTTCCCAGCCAGGTACATCAGCTTCACGAAGTCGTGCCCCTTCGCGACGCCGTAGTAGTAGAAGCTGTTCCGGATGTCGATGTTCTTCGGTCCGTACTTGGACATGATGTTGCGGTAGGCCTTGATCGCCGGGTGCCGAGCGTACTTGGGGTTGGTGTTGTTCTTCAGATACCCCGTGCTGATCGTCCCGTTGAGGAACTCCTGACCGACGGTCCGCGCTGCCGCGGCCATCACGCCGTCGGTCGCGGCGACCGAGTTGAGCACGATCTGCTCGGGCCGCCAGGCAAGCTGCCGGGCCGTCCCGAGTGCGCGGACGGTCGGCGTTCCGGCGGTCGTGAACAGGATCCACGTCGTCGCACTCGTCGCCTTCTGGCGGGCGATCTGCGACGCGTAGCTCGTGTCCGTGACCTCGTACCCGAGCTCGGAGACGATCATGCTCCGCCGAGCCCCTAGCCCTTGCTTCAGACCCCGCAGGTAGTCCTTGCCGTAGTCGTCGTTCTGGTACAGGACCGCGATCCGCCCGTTCGGCCGGTTCGCCCGGAGCCAGCGCGCGTAGATGCGTCCCTCGGCGATGTAGTCGGTCTGCCAACCCGAGGTCCACGGGAACTGCTTGTACTGCAGGCCCCAGTAGCTCGCGCCCGTCGAAACGAGGATCTGCGGGACCTTCCTCTGGTTGAGCATCGGCCGGATCGCCAGGTTGTTCTCCGTGCCGAGAGTTCCGACGATTGCAAAGACCTTGTCCTGGAGCACAAGCTTGTTGTGCAGCTGGACGGCCTGCGCCGGGTTGTACGCGTCGTCGTACGTCTTGAAGATGATTCCGCGGCCGTAGATGCCGCGCTTTCCGTCCGGACCCCTACGGGCGTTGACGTACTTGAAGTACGTCTGCATCCCGGCTTCGATCGGGGCATACGACGACACAGGCCCGCTAAACGGGAACGTCCCGCCGATCGTGATCGCTCGGCTCGTGATTCCCGGAACTGCCTGCGTCGTGGTCCCAGCGTGCGGTCGCGCGAGCGCTCCCGGCAGGCTCAGGGTCAACCCCGCGCCGAGCGCAACGACCGTCACCAGCACCTTCTTCATGCGATTCTCCTCCCTGAGGCCACTAAGTGACCGAGTAGCCTAGTACACAAAGGGTTACGCAGGGTAACGCCAAGCTGGATTACTTTTCGGCGGCAGCGTCACGGAGTGACGAGAAGCCGTCCCAGAGGATCGTCGTCAGGTACTCGACGAGCTGGGCCCGTGGCATCGACCGGCTTTCGAGCCACGACGTTCCCGCCGCCCTGACCATCCCGGTCACGCACTCGGCCCAGGGCTTGGCGAACCCGGGATCCAGTCCGGCGCGCTGGATGTTCTCGATGGCTGCGAAGGCACAGTTGGCGACGTGGCGATGGCGAAAGTCGGCCATCAGCGGAGCGGTCCGCGGCTGCTGGCTCGCATGGAGCAGGAAGCGGTAGCGCTCGGGCTCCCGCTCGACGTACGAGAGGTACGCATCGATGGTCGCCGCGAGGCGGCTGCGCGGATCGCCTGCCTCGACGGCTGACCTGAGGGCGACCACGAGCTCGGCGATGTATCGCTCCGTGAGCGCCATGTAGAGGCCGTCCTTGTCGCCGAAGTGCCGGTAGAGGACGGGCTTCGTGATCCCCGCCTCGGAGGCGATGTCGTCCATCGAGACGTGGGGGCCCTCGCGCTGGATCACCTCGTCTGCCACGTCCAGGAGCTCTCCTCGTCGCCGCTCGCGCACGCGCGCCCGCTCGGAATCCCGCCTCTTAGTTGCCGGTGTCTGGGTTGCCATGGTTACCGACGTTAACGGTTTCAGGCGCCCGGAGGCGCGGCGCGGCGCAGCCTTCCGCCGCGCACGACGTTGGCCAGCGCCCGGAACAGGCCGGCGACGCCGCCCGGGAGCAGCAGCATGACCACGATCAGGAACACCCCGAAGACGACCGCCGGAGCCTGATCCGCGAGGCTGAGATCGAAGAGAGGCGGCTCCTGCGAATAGATCGGGAGGAACTCGAAGAGGAGCGCTCCGAAGACGACTCCGGCGAGCGAGCCGAGCCCGCCGATGACGGCGGCGGCGAGCAGCAGGATCGAGAGTGAGACTGGGAAGGTGTCGGGGTTGACGTACGCGGTCTCGATCGCGAACAGCGCTCCCGCAGCGCCCGCGTAGGCCGACGAGACACCGAAGGCGAAGGTCTTGTAGAGCGCGGGGTTGACGCCGGCCGAGACTGCCGCGACCTCGCCGTCGCGAATCGAGCGCCACGCCCTCCCGATCCGCCCGCGAACGAGCAGCCAGGCGAGCAGGAACAGGATCCCGGCGGCGACCCAGGCCTCGTAGTAGAGCCAGTGGCGCGTGGAGATGTCCCAACCGAACGGCGTCTCCGGGAGGTTCAGGTTGAGGCCTCCGCCGCCTCCGGTGACCTCGGCGAAGCGCTTCATCAGGATCGGAAAAGAGACCGCGATCGCGAGCGTGGCGAGCGCCAGCGAGATGCCTCCGAGCCGCAGTGCCGGGATGCCGATGATGAAGCCGACAATGCCGGTGACGAGCGCGGCGATCGGGATCGTGAACACCGGCCGCATCCCGTCGCCGATCGGGATCCAGTCCGGTGGGTCGAGCATGTACAGCTCGAGGCCCGGGCGGCCGAGTGACAGGAGAGCGGCCACATAGGCCCCGACACCGACGAACGCGCCGTGTCCGAGCGAGATCTGGCCGCTGTAGCCTGTAAGGATGTTGAGCCCAAGGAGCGCGATCACGTAGATCGCGACGAGGGTGAACTGGAGCAGCCGGAACTCCCCCATGAACCTCGGCAGGAGCGCGACCACGACGACGGCAAGGACGAAGAGCGCCGGGCCGATCGCCTTGCGGAGGATCGTCCTCCAGCTCATCAGACCCGCCTCACCACGCGATGGCCGAACAGGCCCTGTGGCCGGACGAGTAGCACGACCAGCAGCACCGTCAACGCCGCCGGCAGCCGCAGCTCGCCGCCGATGAAGTCGACGTAGGTCCCGAGGACGTTGATCAGCACGCCGAGCGTGAGCCCGCCGACGACCGCGCCGACCGGGCTGTCGATCCCGCCGAGCACGGCGGCGGCGAAGGAGTAGATCAGGATCACCAGCATCAGGTTGGGATCCAGGAAGGCAGTCGGCGCGGCCATCATTCCAGCGACGGCGCCGAGCGATGCGGCCAGGCCCCAGCCGAGCGCGAGCATCCAGCCGACCCGCACACCCATCAAGCGGCTCGCCTCCTGGCTGTTCGCGACGGCGCGCATGACCAGACCGAGCGTCGTGAAGCGGAAGAACGCCCAGAGCACCAGGACCGTGGCCAGGCAGACGCAGAGCACGCCGAGATCCTGGTACGAGATCACGACGCCGGCGACATCGGTCGTCTCATTCGGAAACGGGCTGTCGAACGCCTTCACCTCCGCTCCCCAGATCCAGCCGGTCAGGCCGTTGAGCGCGATGAGTAACCCGATCGTGACGATCACGATCACGATCTCGGGCCGGTGCTCGACCGGCCGGATGATGATCCGTTCGACGGCGGCGCCGCCGACAAAGGCGATCACGAGGGTGAGCGCGAAGGCGGGCCAGTACGACACGCCCTGGTTCATCAGCGACCAGGCGACGAACGTCGTGAAGGTCGCCATCTCTCCCTGAGCGAAGTTGAGGACGTCAGTCGAGCGGTAGATGAGCACGAGCGCGAGCGCGAGGCTGGCGAAGATCGCTCCCTGCGCGAGCCCGCTGACGACCTGTTGGAGGAAGGCAGCCATCAGTAGCCGAGGTAGCTCTTTCTGACGCGTTCGTGGCGTGCGAGCTCGTCGCTCGCGCCTTCCACCGCCACCTTTCCGACCTCGAGCACGTAAGCGCGCGACGTGACCTCCAGCGCGATCCTCGCGTTCTGCTCGACCACGAGCACCGTCAGCCCGTCGTCCTCGTTGAGGCGTCGCACGGTCGCGAACAGCTCGCGGACGACGGTGGGCGCGAGTCCGAGCGAGGGCTCGTCGAGCATGAGCAGCCGGGGGCGGCCGACGAGCGCCCGTCCGAGCGCGAGCATCTGCTGCTCGCCGCCGCTGAGCGTGGCTGCCGCCTGATCGCGGCGCCGCTCGATCCAGGGGAAGGACCCGACGACCCGCTCGGCCGCCTCGGCGAAGTCGCCGCGCCCGCCGACGGCGCCCATCCGCAGGTTCTCCCAGACCGTCAACTCGGGGAAGAGACCCCGACCCTCCGGGACGTGGGCGATGCCGAGCCGGGCGACCGATTCGGTGGACCTGCGCGCGATCCGCCGGCCGTCGAACGTGATCTCGCCGGAGGTCCGGGTCATGCCGGAGATGCTGCGAAGCGTCGTCGTCTTCCCGGCGCCGTTTGCCCCGAGCAACGCGACGACCTCGCCCTCGTCCACCTTCAGCGAGACGCCGTGCAGGGCTTGGATCGGGCCGTAGCGGGCGAAGACGTCCGTCAGCTCAAGCAGCGGCATC
This sequence comes from Gaiellaceae bacterium, assembly GCA_035265935.1. Classification (GTDB taxonomy): domain Bacteria; phylum Actinomycetota; class Thermoleophilia; order Gaiellales; family Gaiellaceae; genus JACDAN01. The sequence goes on along the minus strand of DATFOC010000070.1, from coordinate 742 downwards.
CTCGCCTCCGAGATAGGCCTCGATCACGCCCGCGTCTTGCTGGACTTCGGCCGGCGACCCCTCGGCGATCTTCCTGCCGAAGTTCAGGACGTGCACGCGGTCGCAGATGCTCATGACGAGCGCCATGTGATGCTCGACGATGAGGAGGGTCAGGTCGTAATCCTTCCTCAGCTTCCGGATCAGGGAGCCGAGCTCTTCGACCTCCTCGTGGTTCAGACCGCCCGCGGGCTCGTCGAGCAGGAGCAGGCGCGGGCGCGAGACGAGCGCACGGGCGAGCTCGATTCGCTTGAGCGTGCCGAACGGCAGGCCGGCGGCCGGCCGCTCGGCATGTGGCCCGAGGTTCAGATAGTCGAGCGTCTCATGCGCCACTTTTCGGCCCTGGCGCTCGCCGAACGGATGCATGCGGGTGTGCGCTCCGACGAGGACGTTCTCGGTCACGGTCATCGTCGGGAACAGCACGACGTTCTGGAACGTCCGCGAGACACCCGCGCGGACGACCCGGTAGGGGCGAGTGCCGAGCAGGTCGCGCCCTTCGAGGAGAACACGACCCGAATCGGCCTTGTACAGACGGGTGACGACGTTGAAGAGCGTCGTCTTGCCGGCGCCGTTCGGGCCGATGAGCCCGCCGATCGTGCCCTCCTCCAAGGCGAGCGACACATCGTCGAGCGCAACGATCCCGCCGAAACGCCGCGTCACGTTCTCGACAGCGAGGAGTGCCACGGGGCGACGATCATAAAGCCGA
>DATFOC010000069.1:0-12927 GCA_035265935.1 Gaiellaceae bacterium | reverse complement strand
GCCTTCAGGCGCTCACTGTTCTCCGTGAAGTAGGAGAGCCCGAAGTACCCGAGCGCGCCCTTGACGCCGGAGACGCCGCGCACCGTGATGTTGTCGTCCTCGCTCGGCGTGTAGTCGCTGCGGCTGGCGCCCTCCTCGCCGACGATCGCCTCGGTGAAGTAGTCGAACGTTCCCGAGTCCGTGCCCGCCCCGAAGAGCTCGAGCTCGACGTCGGGGAACTTGGGGTCGAGGTCGCGCCAGTTGTCGACCTTCGACCCGGGCTCCCAGATCTTCTTGAGCTGGTCGACGGTCAGGCAGGTGGCCCAGGGGTTCTCCTTGTTCACGACGATCGAGATTCCGTCGTTCGCGACCTGGATCGGGAAGCTTGCGACGCCGTTCTCGGCGCAGAGCGCCTCCTCTTCCTCCTTGATCGGCCTCGAGGCGTTCGACACGTCGGTCTCGCCGCGGCAGAAGCGCTCGAACCCTCCCCCGGTCCCCGATGTGCCGACGGTGATCTTCACGCCGGGCTCGGCCTTGCGGAACCGCTCGGCTGCCAGGCTCATCAGCGGCGCCACCGTGCTTGAGCCGTCCAGGGAGAGCCGTCCGCTGAGCGCTTCCTCCTCGAAGGCACCGAGCGGATCCTCGCCTTCCGCGGTGGTGTCCGCCGCAAGTGGCTCGTCGGAAGGACGCTCCCGGCCGCAGCCGGTGAGCGCGAGGGCGAGCAGCAGGAGAGAGGCGACGGCGATCGCGCGCACCGCAAGAATTCTCGGGCGCTGGGCGGTCTGGATGTGGTGATCGTCTGGTGTCGAAGTGGTGAACGGCCCTAGCGAGCCGGGAACGCACACGTAATGGTCAAGCCGTGGCCCGGCGCGCCTTCCGCCTCCACCGTGCCGCCACCGGCGGCGACGATGTGCTTCACCACCGCCAGACCGAGCCCCGTTCCACGCGAGCCGCGAACGCGATCCGCGCGAAAGAACCGCTCGAAGAGACGCGGGAGATCCTCTTCGGAAACGCCCGCCCCATCATCGGCGACCGTCAGACGCCCGGGGGAGACGGTGATCGTGAGCGTGCTTCCGGGTCCCGCGTAGCGGAGGGAGTTCTGGGCAAGGTTCTCGACGACGACCCGCAGCATGCGCGGTCGAAGCGGCAGCTCAGCCGCGGGATCGCCTTGCGCCTGAACGGCGACGCCGGCGCGATCCGCAGCCTCCCGAATGCGCACGAGCACCTCCTCGACGACCGGAAGCGCCTGCGTCGAGCCCAGCGCGACGACGGCCCGTCCGGTCTCCAGCTCGCTCAGGAAGAGGATGTCGTCGATCAGCTCGCGGATGTGCTCGACCTCCGCCCGCGCCTGCTCGACGAGCGCCGCCGTGTCCTGCCCAGGAAGAGACGCCGTCTCCAGCAGGGCGAGCAGTCGCGCCAACGGCGTCCGGAGCTCGTGCGAGACGGCGGCCGTGAAGCCGGCTCTCAGCTCCTCGTAGGCGGCAAGCTCGCCCGGCGGGCTGAGGTACAGGAGCGCCTCGGTCCGGCCCTCGACCTCGTAGGGGACCCGGACGGGCTCGTGGCGGCCCTCACCGCCGAGCAGCTCGTCCGGCACCCGCCGTCCCTCCTCGACCCCGTCCAGGCCGCGGCGAGCCGCGCGGCTCGCCGCCAGGACGCGGTCGTCCGGGTCGACGACGAGGAGCATCTCCCGGCTCTCCTCCACGAGCGCGCGCGCCCGCTCGGCACGGAGCCGAAGCTCATCTGTATCCTCGCCGCCGTCCTCGCGGGCTCTCGCGAAGGGCCACCTCACCGGTCACGAGTATGGCGAAGGTCCTGATCGTCGAAGACGACGCCGTCATCGCCGACGGCATGGCGCACCATCTCGCGGCAGCCGGTTTCGACCCGATCCGCGTCGAGAACGGCACCGCCGGCCTTGCACGGCTGCGTTTCGAGCGTCCGGACGTCTGCGTCGTCGACCTGATGCTCCCGGGGACCGACGGCTGGAAGCTGATCGAGAACGCCCGCAGCGAGGGAATCGGGACTCCGATCGTCGTTGTGTCGGCGCGCGGCACCGAGCACGACCGGGTGCACGCGCTCGAGATCGGCGCCGACGACTACCTTGTCAAGCCGTTCTCCATGAAGGAGCTCGTCGCCAGGGTGAGGGCCAACGCACGCCGGGGAACGAGGGCCGAGCAGGAGCGGCGCGGCGAGGCGATCGAGCTCGAGGAGCTGCGCATCGACCCCGCCGAGGTTCAGGCATTCGTCCACGGTGAGAGCGCCGGACTGACCCCGACCGAGTTCAGGCTTCTCTACGCCCTTGCGCTCGAGGCCGGCCGGGTCGTCACGCGCGACGAGCTGCTCCAGCGGATCTGGGGCCGCCGGGAGACGCATCGCGACCGGACCGTCGACGTCTTCGTCCGCAAGCTGCGCGAGAAGGTCGACCGGAAGGCCCTAGATCACACGTTCATCCAGACCCGCTACGGGGTCGGCTACAAGCTCGAGCCCCAGCCGAAGTGAACGTCTCGGAGGGCTTGGTGGAACGTCGCTCGTCGCAGGGACGCGATGGTCGTTCCCAGGCAAGGACGCACGGAGCGCCCGTATCAATGAGATACGGCCGCGACTGAGGACGCAGACCTCGGGGGGAGCAGCGCGTCCCTGCGGCTCAGCCGATGTTTCGCCAAGCCCTCCTAGCCCCAGGTCTCGAGAATCGGGTACCGCGTGCGACCGTCGAGACAGTCGGCGGCGAAGATCGCAACGCCGAGGTCACCCGTCCAGAGCGCGTAGTGCCCGTTTCCGCGACTCTTCACCTGGCCGAGCGCGTGTACGGCGAACCGCCGGGCGCGGTCGAGCCACTCCTCGTCGCCCGTTCGCTCGAACACCTTCAGGAAGGCGTAGCCGTTGCCGGCGGTTCCGTGGCAGATCGACGAGCCCTTCTTCGGCCCGTGCGGGCCCGCACGCCAGGTGAGCTCGGCGCCGGCCAACAACAGCTCCTCGGGTAGGAACTCCGCCGTCGAGATAACGATGCCCGGAGCGCCGTGGCACCACTGGAGCCGCGGTTCGCCGTCCGGCCGTTCGAGGCCATCGCCGTCGCGCGGCGGCCAGTTCGCCAGCTTCCCCTCGTACACCGCGTTGCGTTCGAGGATCTGAACCGTGTCGGTGAGCATGCGGTCTCGCCGATCCGCCGGCATAAGCTCGCCGCCGCCGAGCAACGCGTGCGCGATTCCGACGAGGCCGTGCGCCGGGCCGAGGCTGCGTCCCGTGTTCCCGAAGAGCCGCTGCGTCCAGAGGCCGTCCTCGCCGCGCGCCTCCCAGACAGCGTCGGCGGTCGTCTGCCAGATTTCCGTCCAGCGCTCGCCTCCGGTCCACTCCAGCAGCGCCCGCGCGGCGAGCAACCCGCCCGGGGCCCCCCACATCACCTCGTTGGCGTCGCTCTCGCGGCTCTCGAGAATCCGTTCCTCGATCGGCTGCTCGAGCGACGCGTCCCCGGCGACGCGCCTCGCGACCACGAGGTTGCCGGTCTCGCCGCTGAAGAGCCCGGCGCCGGATGCTCGAGGCAGCTCGAAGTCCTCCGCTTTCGAAAGCTCCGGTGCCTCACGCGCACGCTCGAGCGCCCGCTGCGCTGCCGCCGCGAGGTCGATCCCGACGTCGGCGTGTCCCCGGCGCCGGAGCGCGTCCAGCGCCCATACGACTCCCGCAGCTCCGCAGTAGAGACCCGCGAGCGGCGTCGGCGACCCCCACGAGTCCCACTCCTCCGCGGGCCAGAGCGCCACGGGGTCGAACCGCTCCTCGGCATCGGCGACGATCGCGCGGATCCCGCTCCGAGCGCGCTGCTCGTCCCACGCCTCCTCTGTCAGAGACTCGAATGCCTCCGGCCGAAAGAGCATTCTGGACAAGCTACGCGGTATCCAAAATGGGTCCGGCTGGCAACGATGTGGAGTGCCATCGGCAGGAAGCTGCTCCGCGGACGAAAATGAAGGCGGATGCAGGTCGCGATCGTCGCCCACCATCGGACCAGCACGAACCTGGCACTCGCCTGCGCCCGTCCGGGCCTACGCATTCTCGAGCCGGCAATCGCCGGTCGCACGCTGGGCGAGGGAGACGTCGCCATCGGCCGCCTCGACGTCGCCGGGAGCCTGGACGGAATCGAGGCCGGCCTCTGGGAGCTGGCGCGACTCGAGGGCGCCGGCGTCCGCGTCTTGAACCGGCCTCGTACACTCGTCGCGGCCCACGACAAGCTCGCGACCAGCCGCGCGCTCCTCGAAGCGAACGTCGCGCACCCGCGAACCGCGCACGTGACAGCGTCGTCCGACAGCGTCCCGTTCGACCCGCCCGTCGTCGTCAAGCCCCGGTTCGGAAGCTGGGGCCTGGACGTCGTCCTCTGCGAGGACGCCGCCGCACTCCGGCGTCATCTGGTCGCGATCGCCGACCGACCGTGGTTCGCGAGCCACGGCGCGCTCGTCCAGGAGCTCGTCCCGCCGAGAGGACACGACATCCGCCTCGTCATCGCGGGCGCCTCCGTGGTCGGCGCGATCAAGCGCGTAGCGGCGCCCGGCGAGTGGAGGACGAACGTCGCGCTCGGCGCCGTTCGGGAGCCCGTGGACCCGTCGACCGAGGCCTGCGAGCTGGCCATCCGCACCGCGGCCGCTGTCGAAGGCAACCTCGTGGGCGTCGACCTCCTCCCCGGTGCCGACGGAGGGCTCGTCGTGATCGAAGTCAACGGCGCGGTCGAGTTCACCCACGCCTACTCGCTGGAGGGAGTCGACGTGTTCCGCCGGACGGTCGACGCGCTCTTGCCCGATCCGGTCGCTGCGGTCGCCTAGCCGGCGAACGTCGGCGTTCTCCGCTTTTTCCCTGCTCGTTCACCGCTTTTCTTCCCCATCAGCCCTTGGTCGCCGCCACGCTGGAGGCATGGACAGGAAACCGCTTCTCTGCGAGCTCCATGCGCACACCACGTGGAGCGACGGCTCGTTGACGCTGACGGAGCTCGTCGACCTCTACGGGTTCCACGGCTTCGACGTTCTCTGCGTCACCGACCACGTGCTCCCGATCGGATCCCCGTACCTGACGGAGACGGACCACGAGCGCTATTTCGCGGCGATCGACAGGGAGGCGAGGCGGGCGCGGGAGCAGTACGACCTGCTGCTCGTGCCCGGTCTCGAGCTCACCTTCCACGACGGCGACACCGACGGCGCCGGCCACGCTCTCGCGGTGGGCGTCCGGTCGTGGATCCCGGTCGACGGCGGGCTCGAGCACGCGCTGCTCGAGGCGCGCGCCGCCGGTGCCGCGGTGATCGCAGCCCACCCACACGGACGTGAACCCGACCCGAACCTCTCCCGAACGACACAGTGGTTCTGGAGGAACCGCGACCAAGTGGCGGCGCTCGTCGACCGCTGGGAGCTGATCAACCGGCAGCAGACGTTCGGCTGGGTCGCCGAGTTCGGCCTGCCGGCGGTGGCGACCGGCGACTTCCACCGCCGCGAGCATCTGGAGACGTGGAAAACACTCCTCCCGTGCGCGAAGACCGAGCAAGCCGTCGTCGCGTACCTGCGGTCGACGAAGAGCGCCTACGTCGTCCCGTGGCACCTTCGCGACGAGCCCAGGCGCCGAATCGCAGCCTAGGGCTTCACCAGTCCGTTACCGCTGCTTCACCATGCTGGCACCCCGCGGTCAAGTAGCCCCGAGCACCATTGGGTCATGGCGAAAGTCCTGATCATCGAGGACGACGACGTGATCGCCAAGGGCATGGCGAGCCATCTCGCCGAGGCAGGGTTCGAGCCGACCTGGGTCTCCAACGGCGTCGCCGGCCTCGCGCGGCTCAGGTACGAGCGGCCGGAAGTCTGCGTCGTCGACCTCATGCTGCCCGCGCTGGACGGCTGGAAGCTGATCGAGTCGGCGCGCGCGGCCGGGATCGGCACGCCGATCGTCGTCGTGAGCGCGCGCGGCAGCGAGGACGACCGCGTGAACACGCTCGAGCTGGGCGCCGACGACTACCTGGTCAAGCCGTTCTCGATGCGGGAATTGGTCGCCCGCGTCTCCGCTGCCGCCCGGCGAGGCGTTCGTTCGCAGCCGACCGAGCGCGGCCAGGAGATCCAGGTCGAGGAGCTGCGCATCGACCCTGCCAGCGTCCAGGCGTACCTGGACGGCCGCAGCGTCGGTCTCACCCCAACGGAGTTCCGGCTCCTCTACGCCCTCGCCCAGCAGAGCCCTCGAGTCGTGACGCGGGACGAGCTGCTCCAGCAGATCTGGGGCCGTCGCCTCACGAGGAGAGACCGGACCGTCGACGTATTCATCCGGAAGCTGCGTGAGAAGATCGACGCGCATGCACCGCGCCACGCGTTCGTCCACACGCGCTACGGCGTCGGCTACAAGCTCGAACCGCAGCCGAAATAGGGTAGGACTCCGCGCCGATGCGCGGACGAGCGGCCATCTACGTCACCGCGGGCGCAGCGTTTGCGCTCGCGGTTCTCCTGTCTGTCCTCGGCGTCGGTGAGAAGGAGGGCGCGCTCACGAACTGGCAGGCGCTCGTGCTCGGCGTCGTCCAGGGCGCGACCGAACTGCTCCCAATCAGCTCGTCGGGCCACCTGATTCTCGTGCCGTGGCTCGCCGACTGGCAAGTCCTTCAGAAGGACGACGAGTTCAACCAGACCTTCGACGTCGCGCTCCACCTCGGGACGCTGGTGGCAGTCGTCGGGTACTTCTGGCGGGACGTCGTCCGGCTGCTCTCGTCCTGGTTCGGCTCGCTCTCGCGCCGGTCGATCACGAGCACCGACGAGCGAGTCGCCTGGGCCGTCTTCGTCGCCACGATCCCGGCGGCGGTGGCGGGTGCGCTCGGCGAGGAGTTCATCGTCGAACGCCTCGGCGAGCCGTGGCAGATCGCCATCCTCCTGGCCTTCTTCGCCCTCATCTTGCTCGTCGCCGACAGGACGCCGCAACGGCGCGACCTGGAGACGGTTGGCGTCAAGGAAGGCTTCGCAATCGGCGTCGCCCAGGGGCTTGCCCTGGCCCCGGGCGTCTCGCGCTCGGGGATCACGATCTCTGCGGCCCGGTTCCTGGGATTCGACCGGGACTCCGCGGCCAGGCTCTCGTTCCTGCTCCTGATCCCCACGACCTTCGGCGCAGTGCTCTGGAAGGGCATCACCGATGTGCTGCTGGCCGACCTCCCCGCCGGATGGCAGGGCCCATTCGTCGTCGGGATCCTTGCTGCGCTGGCGAGCGGCCTACTCGCGATTGTCTTCCTGCTCGGCTTCGTCCGGCGCCACACCTACGCGCCGTTCGTCGTCTACCGAGTGGTCGTCGCCGTCGTCGTCCTAGGTTTGATCGCGGCAGGAGTGCGGGACTCAGGTTTCTGAGTTGACCGATTTCGGCCTAGCACTCTCATCCGAGGAGCATCCACCGAACGACCTCGTCCAGCTTGCACGCCGTGCCGAGGAGACGGGGTTCGAGTTCGCGATGATCTCCGACCACTTCCACCCGTGGACGGACTCGCAGGGCCAGAGCCCGTTCGTCTGGTCGGTGATCGGCGGGATCTCCCACGCGACGGAGCGGATCCGGCTCGGGACGGCCGTCACGTGCCCGACGATCCGCATCCACCCGGCGATCATCGCCCACGCCTCAGCCACCGCAGCTTCGATGATGGAAGGCCGGTTCTTCCTCGGGCTGGGCACCGGCGAGAACCTGAACGAGCACGTCGTCGGTGAGGGGTGGCCGGCGCCCGACGAACGGCTCTCGATGCTCGAGGAGGCGATCGAGGTGATTCGGCTGCTCTGGGAGGGGGGCTACCAGACCCACCGCGGGGAGTACTTCGAGGTCGAGCAGGCGCGGCTGTACTCGCTGCCGGACGAGCCGCCCGACATCGCCCTCGCCGCTGCGAAGCCGCTCGCGGCCGAACTCGCCGGGCGAGTCGCCGACGCGTTCATCAACACGTCGCCGGATTCCGAGCCAATCGAGCAGTTCGAGTCCGCAGGCGGCAAGGGGAAGCCGAAGTACGGTCAGATCACCGGGTGCTGGGCGGCGACCGAGGACGAGGGCGCGAAGATCGCGTGCGACGTGTGGCCCAACGCCGCCCTCGGCGGCGACCTCACCTACGAGCTTCCGCTCCCGCTCCACTTCGAGCAGGCGACGGAGGACGCCAAGCCGGAGGACCTCGCGGAGGCGATCCCCTGCGGCCCGGACGCCGACCGCTGGCTCGAGGACATCCGCGCCTACGAGCAGGCCGGGTACACGCACATCTACTTCCACCAGGTCGGCCGCGACCAGGAGGGCTTCCTGCGCTTCTGGTCGGAGGAGCTGAAGCCGAACCTATAAGGTCGCCTAGGCAGTGCCTGGGCAGTACGCAATCGGCGACGCGGCGAGGTTGCTCGGGGTCTCGATGGACACCGTTCGCCGCTGGGACCGTCAGGGACGGATCAAGACCCGGCGCGACTCCGCCAACCGCCGTGTCGTCCCGGCGTCGGAGATCGAGCGGCTTCGGCCCAGAGAGACCAGCGGCGCGCTGTCGGCCCGAAACCGGTTCGCCGGCGTTGTCCGAGAGGTGCAGCTGGAGGGGCTGCTCGCGCAGGTCGAGATCGAGGCCGGTCCGTTCCGAGTCGTCGCCGTGATCACCCGCGAGGCGGCCGACCAGCTCGAGCTTGCACCCGGCGTCCCGGCCACTGCGCTCGTCAAGGCGACGTCAGTCATGGTCGAGCGGTGAGGCGTGCGACATGGCTCGCAGCCGTGTTGGCTCTGGCCGCCTGCGGCGGCGACGACGAGCAGCCGTTGACCGTGTACGCGGCGTCATCTCTCACCGACGTTCTCCAGGAGCTCGAGCCGGATGCGCGCTACAACTTCGCCGGGTCCGACGAGCTCGCGACGCAGATCCGCGAGGGTGCCCAAGTCGACGTGTACGCGGCGGCGAGCCCGCGGTACCCCGACGAGCTCCACGCCGAGGGCCTCGTCGAAGCCCCGCGCGTCTTTGCCACCAACCGCCTGGTCCTGGTCGTTCCACAGCGGAACCCGCAGCGCATTACTGCGGTCGAAGACCTTCTCCACGGCGATTCGAAGCTCGTGGTCGCCGCAGAGGGAGTGCCCGTCGGCGACTACACGCGTGAGGTTCTCGGCCGCATGGGTCTGAGCTCGATCCTCGACCGCGTCGTCAGCGAGGAGGAGAACGTGCGAGGGGTTCTGGCTAAGGTCGCCCTGGGCGAGGCCGATGCCGGCTTCGTGTACGCGACCGACGCAATCACCGCCGACGGCGAAGTCCTGATCGTCCCGATTCCCGCGAGCGCCCAGGCAGACGTCCGCTACCCCGTGGCCGTGGTCGCCGAGAGCGACCAGCAGGAAGAGGCGGAGGGGTTCGTCGAGCTTCTGTTCAGCCCCGAGGGCCGTCGCGCGCTCGAGCGAGCCGGATTCGGACAGCTGCCTTGAGGCGCCCTTTCGAGATTGTGATGGCGGTGTCGGCCGGCCTCGCGGTCGCATTCCTGACGCTCCCTATCGTCGCGCTGTTCGTGCGGGTGCCGCCGGGAACACTCCTGTCGCAGCTTGGTGACCCCGCGGTCCGCGAAGCCCTCCTGGTCAGCGTCAAGACGACCCTGATCGCGCATGCGATCGTCCTCGTCGTCGGGACGCCCGCCGCCTACCTCCTCGCGACCCGGCGATTCCGAGGCCGTGAGGCGCTCCTCACAGCGCTCGAGCTCCCGCTTGTCCTTCCCCCGGCCGTCGCGGGCCTGGCTCTCCTCGCCGCATTCGGAAGGCGGGGGCTGCTCGGGGACGAGCTGCATGCCCTCGGACTCAGCATCCCATTCACGCAGCTCGCCGTGGTGCTGGCGGTCATCTTCGTCTCGAGCCCGTTCTACCTCCGCTGGGGTGTCGCCGCGTTCGCCGCTGTCGACCCGCAGCTGCTCGATGCATCTCGCACTCTGGGAGCCGGCCCGGCCCGGACCTTTCGCCGTGTGGCGCTACCGCTTGCCGGCGGAGGCCTCGGCGCCGCCTCCTCGCTCGCCTGGGCGCGAGGCCTCGGGGAGTTCGGCGCGACGATCATGTTCGCGGGCAGCTTCCCCGGAGAGACGAGAACGCTGCCGCTCGCCGTCTACGCCGAGTTCGATCGCGACTTCGAGGTCGCGCTCTCAATTGGCGCCCTGCTCGTCGTCGCCAGCCTCGCCGTCCTCGCAACCGTCCGGCTCCTACTCGCGTGGAACCGCTCTCCGTCGACATCACCCTTCCCCTCCGCTCGTTCGACCTCCGCGTAGCCCTCCACGTCGAGAGTGAGACGCTCGCTGTGGTCGGGCCGTCAGGCGCGGGCAAGACGACGCTCCTTCGTGCGATCGCGGGGCTCGTCCGTCCGTCCGAGGGTTGGATCCGGCTAGGCGAGAAGGTCTGGTTCGACGGCTCGGTCGACCTCCCGCCTGAGCAGCGATCGGTCGGGCTCGTCTTCCAGGACCACGCCCTCTTTCCGCACATGAGCGTCGAGCAGAATGTCGGCTACGGCGGCAGGAACGGGGTCCCGGAGCTGTTGGCCTCGTTCGGGATCGCGCACCTCGCCGGCGTCCGCCCCGACAAGCTCTCGGGGGGCGAGCGGCAGCGGGTCGCGCTGGCCCGCGCACTTGCGCGCCGGCCGCACGTGCTTCTGCTCGACGAGCCGCTCGCGGCTCTCGACTCGGCCACGAAAGGGCTGGTGCGCGGCGAGCTCGCGGAGCTGCTGGGCGAGATCCGTCTGCCGACGCTGCTCGTGACCCACGACCGCGAGGACGCCGATCTACTCGCGGATCGGACGGTCGCGTTGGAAGAGGGACACCTCATCTAAGCTCGCCAGCAGTGGACGACCGGACGCCCGCGTGGGGCATCGACCCCGTTCCGGAGCGCCTCCGCACGCTCGGGCTCCTCGACCAGCTCGCACTCTGGGGGAACCTCGGTGTCTCGTTGCTGGTCCTCGTCATCGGCGCGCTCCTCGTCCCCGCCCTGACGCTCCGGGACGCCCTCCTGGCGATTCTCGTCGGCGGCCTGATCGGGAACGCGATGGTCGGAACGGCCGGGCTGATCGGGGCGGATGCCCGGGTCCCGTCGATGGTCCTGCTCCGCGCCCCGCTCGGCAGGCGCGGCTCGTACGTCCCGACCGCTCTGAACGCAGTCCAGTGCCTCGGCTGGGCGACGTTCGAGCTGATCATCATCGCCGCCGCGGCGAGCGCGCTCTCCGACGAGCTCTTCGGCTTCAAGGCGAAGGCCGCCTGGACGATCTTCTTCGGGATCCTCGCAGCCGGCTTCGCACTGCTCGGGCCGGTCGGGTTCGTCCGTCGCATCCTCCGGCGATTCGGCGTCTGGATCGTGCTCGCCTCGCTCGTCTACCTGAGCTGGTGGGCCCTGTCCGAAGCGGACCTGAGCGCCCTCTGGAACGCTCCGGCCGAGGGCGGCTCCTCGTTCTGGCTCGGCGTCGACCTCGTGATCGCGATCACCGTCTCGTGGGTACCGCTCGTCTCCGACTACACACGCTTCTCGCGCGATCGCCGCTCGGCGTTTTGGGGCTCCGGCGTCGGGTACTTCCTCGGTGGAACCTGGATGCTCGCGCTCGGCGTCTTCATCGTCCTCTCCCGCGGGATCGGCGACCCCGTCGAGATTCCGCCGGCCGTCGCGGCCGCGGGGCTGGCGGCCGCGCTCGCCCTCCTGGCGGTGACGCTGGACGAGACGGATGAGGCGTTCGCGAACGTCTACTCGGCCGCGGTGTCGCTCCAGAACGTGGCCTCGGCGGTCCAACAGCGCATCCTGATCGTGGCGGTCGCCGCACTCGCGACCATCGGGGCCCTCGTGATCGAGCTCCGGAACTACGAGTCGTTCTTGCTGCTCCTGGGCTCCTGCTTCGTGCCGCTTTTCGGGGTGCTGCTCGCGGACTGGCTGCGCGCAGGGGCCCGCTACACGCGCTCTTCGATCTTCGACGCACCGGCGTGGCGGCCCGAGCTCCTGCTGGCCTGGATCCTCGGCTTCGCGCTCTACCACTGGCTGCACGAGCCGCCGCTCGGACCGTCATGGTGGGTCGACGTCGTCGAGGAGACGGGGCAGCCGAACCTCGGCATCGGCGCATCGCTCCCGAGCTTCGCGGCCTCGTTCGTACTCGCCCTCGGGCTCAGCTCACTCGGCTCCAGGTTGCCGCAACCGGTTTCCAAGTGGTAAGGATCGGACCCCAGTAGCCGTGGCCGAGGTCACTTTCTCAGACGTAGCGAAGGTCTTCCCCGATGGGACGCGGGCCGTCACCGAGCTTACGCTGGACGCGCAGGACGGCGAGTTCATGGTTCTCGTCGGTCCGTCCGGCTGCGGAAAGACGACCGCGCTCCGGATGGTGGCGGGCCTCGAGGAGATCTCCGAGGGCGAGATCCGGATCGGCGACCGGGTCGTGAACGAGATCGCGCCGCGCGACCGGGACGTCGCGATGGTGTTCCAGAGCTACGCGCTCTACCCGCACCTGACCGTCTACGACAACATCGCCTTCAGCCTGCGCCTCCGGAAGGAGAAGAAGGCGGAGATCGACAAGCGGGTAAAGGAGGCGGCGCGGATCCTCGACCTCGAGGCGCTCCTCGACCGCAAGCCGCGGGCGCTCTCCGGCGGGCAGCGCCAGCGGGTGGCGATGGGACGAGCGATCGTCCGTCAGCCGGCCGCGTTCCTGATGGACGAGCCGCTCTCGAACCTGGATGCAAAGCTCAGAGTCCAGATGCGCGCGGAGATCTCGAAGCTCCAGCGCGCGATCGGCGTCACGACGATCTACGTCACGCACGACCAGGTCGAGGCGATGACGATGGGCGACCGCGTTGCGGTCATGCGGAAGGGCCAGCTCCAGCAGGTGGCGCCCCCCCAAGAGCTCTACGACCGTCCGCTCAACCTCTTCGTCGGCGGCTTCATCGGCTCGCCGGCGATGAATCTCGTGGAGGGAAAGCTCGTGCGCGAGAACGGCGGGCTCGTCGCAGCGCTCGGTGACGCACGGCTGAAGCTGGACGAGGAGAACCTCGCCTC
>DATFOC010000068.1:0-2601 GCA_035265935.1 Gaiellaceae bacterium | reverse complement strand
CGGCTCGGGTCGGCCGGGATCCCGGCGAGCAGCGCGACCTCCCAAAGGGTCATCTTCTTTGCGCGGTGGCCGAAATACGTCCGCGCGGCCTGGTCGACGCCGTAGGCCCCGTTCCCGAAGTAGACGGTGTTCAGATACGAGGTCAGGATCTTCTTCTTCGACCACCGCTGCTCGAGGCCCCAGGCCAGTGTCGCCTCGCGCACCTTCCGTCCGATCGAGCGGCTGTCGTCGGTGCAGGAGTTCTTGATGAACTGCTGCGTGATCGTCGAGCCGCCCTGGACGACCCCCTGCTGCCGGATGTCAGCCCAGAGCGCACGGCCGATCGCCCGCATGTCCACGCCGTGATGCTCGAAGTAGCGTCGGTCCTCGACGGCGATGATCGCCTGCTTCATCAGCGGCGAGATGTCGTCGTAGTCCACGAGGACGCGGTTCTCCGTTCCGCGCAGGACGGCGAGGATCTTGTGTCCCGTCGAGTCGTAGATCCGCGTGTTGACCTGGTGACGCTGGCGCGCCGGGTCGCACTTCGGTGCCTCGCTCGCCACGGCCGTGACGAGGCCGAAGGTGAACGACGAGAACGCCAACACGAAGAGAGCGACCGTGAGGACCAGTAGGCGGAGCTTCCTGATCCTGCGCCTCTTGGGCGGCGCCGCCGGATCTCTGCGGCGGAGCAATCGCAAGATCTGGGGAGTGTAGTGTCGCCAGCCGGACATGGGAGTCTCGGAGCTCACTCGGAACGCCGTCGACGTGCTGCCCGCCGGCGAGCTCGAGCGGAAGCTCGCCGAGGGCCGGCCTTTGCGGGTGAAGCTCGGGATCGACGTCACCTCGCCTGACATCCACGTCGGCAGGGCAGTCCCCCTCCAGCGCATGCGCGCGTTCCAGGATGAGGGCCACACGGGCGTGTTAATCATCGGCGACTACACGACGCGCATCGGCGATCCCTCCGGGCTATCGATCGAGCGGCCGGTCTTCTCCGACGAGGAGATCGACGCCAGTGCGAAGCTGTATCTCGAGCAGGCGATGGTTGTCCTCGACCCTGGCCGAACCGAGGTTCGGTACAACGGTGAGTGGCTGTCGAAGCTCACGTACGCGGAGGTCGTGCGGCTGGCTCGAACGGTCACCGTCGCCCGAATTCTCGAGCGAGACGACTTCGAGAGGCGGTTTCGCGCGGGCGATCCGATCTCGGTCTCCGAGCTTCTCTACCCACTGATGCAGGCGTACGACTCGGTGGCGATCGAGGCCGACGTCGAGCTCGGCGGCACCGACCAGCTGTACAACCTGCTCGCCGGACGGGACGTGATGGCGGCCTATGGGTTGGAGCCGCAGGTTGTGCTCACGACCCCGCTGCTCCTCAGCTGGGACGGCGAGAAGATGTCCTCTTCGGTCGGAAACAACATTCCGCTCCAAGCTGCGCCCGAGGAGCAGTTCGGTCGAACCATGCGGATCTCCGACGAGCAGCTCCCGCAGTGGTACGAGCTCGTGATGGAGCAACCGGCGCCGGTCGGCGATCCCCTGGAGGCGAAGCTGGCGCTCGCCCGCTTCATCGTCGAGCGCTCGCACGGCGCCGAAGCCGCGCGCTTGGCCGAAGAGCACTTCACGCGCGTCGTCCGTGAGGGCCAGGCGCCGGACGACGTCCCGCAGGCGCCTCTCCCGGACGGCGACCCCGTTCATCTCCCCGCGGTGCTCGTCGAGGCCCTCGGGGTCGCTTCCACGAGCGAGGCGAGGAGGCTGATCTCTCAGGGCGGCGTCCGTGTGAACGGAGAGGTCGTCTCGGAGGTGGACGTGCCCCGCGCGGCCCTCGCCGGGGCGCTTGTTCAAGCGGGAAAGCGCCGATTCGCGCGCTTGACAGCCCCCTAGGCGTGCTACTATTCCCGGGCTGCCCGGACGGGTGGCGTGGAAAGGTCCCTAACCCGCGACGAACGGAGCGCCCTAGGAGGAAGGATACGAACCGCAAGTTCGGATCTCCTTGGGCCTCTGGTGCGAGTCAGAGGCTTTTTTGCGTCGCCAGGTAGCGACGGTCTTTGAAAACTCAACAGCGTGCGTGAAATGCCGAGACCTGACCACTTCGGTGGTCGGGCTCAAGTTAACCCGTCGATCCTTCGGGATCGACCTTTGAGCTCAAGCTCAAGGTGAACGAGTTGTTCAGCCGGCGTCAGCCGGATTGACACAAGTTCCTTCACGGAGAGTTTGATCCTGGCTCAGGACGAACGCTGGCGGCGCGCTTAATACATGCAAGTCGAGCGAGAACCAGTCCTTCGGGACTGGGGAAAGCGGCGAACGGGTGAGTAACACGTGGGTAATCTGCCCTCGGCACTGGGATAGCCCGGGGAAACCCGGATTAATACCGGATAGCCTTTCGAGCCTTCGGGCTCGTCAGAAAAGGTGGCTTCGGCTTCCGGCTGAGGATGAGCCCGCGGCGGATTAGCTTGTTGGTGAGGTAATGGCTCACCAAGGCTCCGATCTGTAGCTGGTCTGAGAGGACGATCAGCCACACTGGGACTGAGACACGGCCCAGACTCCTACGGGAGGCAGCAGTAGGGAATCTTGCGCAATGGGCGAAAGCCTGACGCAGCGACGCCGCGTGCGGGAAGAAGGCCTTCGGGT
>DATFOC010000067.1:0-16258 GCA_035265935.1 Gaiellaceae bacterium | reverse complement strand
GCGGACCAGTGATCTCCACCACGGCGAAGACCGCCTGCCAGACGGCCGCGTAGAGCACCGCCTGCTCTCCCTCCGCGACGGAGGGCCGCTTCGAGGACGAGTGGGCTCGGAGCTCATCCGGCGTGATCGCCGGATCGAGCGGCCGGTCGCCCCGGCCCCGAATGAGCAGCCACCGGGTCAGACGCGCTCGACGACGGCCGCGATCGCCTGGCCGAAGCCGATGCACATGCACGCAACGCCGTAGCGCTCATCTCGACGATCGAGCTCGCCGAGCAGCGTCGCCGTCACCCGTGCGCCCGTTGCGCCGAGCGGGTGGCCGAGCGAGATACCGCCGCCGTTCGGGTTCACGTCCGAGCGCCGGTCCTCGAGTCCGGTATCGCGCAGGAACTGGAGCACGACGGACGCGAAAGCTTCGTTGACCTCGACCACCGCGACGTCGTCCCAGGTGAGGCCGGCTCGCTCAAGCGCCTTCGCGCAGGCCTCGGGGTTTCCATGCAGCATCCGATGCGGATCGACGCCCGAGAGTCCGAACGAGACGAACCGCGCCCGCGGCTCGAGGGCGAGCTGCTCCACCGCAGACTCGGACGCGATCAGCACGCCGGCAGCGCCGTCGCAGATCTGGCTCGAGTTCCCGGCCGTGACCTTTCCGTCGGGGCGAAACGCAGGAGCCAGCTCGGCGAGCTTCTCGGCGGAGGTGTCGCGTCGCGGCGTCTCGTCCACCCCGACGAGGACGCCCGTGTGGGGGTTGTTCACCTCGACCGGGATGATCTCCCGCTCGAAGCGCCCCTCGTTGATCGCCTCGATGGCGCGCCGGTGCGACTGGAGCGAGTACGCGTCCAGCTCCTCACGCGAGAGGCCCCACTCGTCGGCGATCACCTCGGCGGAGATCCCCTGCGGGACGATCTCCCAGCGCTCCATCAGCTTTTCCGAGAGGTCGCCGCCGTTCGATCCCATCGGTACCCGCGACATCATCTCGACGCCAGCCGAGATGACCACGTCCAGCTGACCGGACCAGATCGCCGCGGCTGCGTTGAAGTTCGTCTGCATGGACGAGCCGCACTGGCGGTCGACCGTTGTCCCGCAGACGGTCTCCGGCCAGCCGGCGACGAGCGGAACCATCCGGCCGATGTTCCAGCCTTGCTCGCCGATCTGCGTGACGCAGCCGAGCTGGACGTCCTCGACCTCACCAGGGTCGAGCGAGTTGCGCTCGACGAGGCCGTTGAGGACCTGCGCCGCGAGCTCGTCGCCCCGGATCGACGACAGCGCCCCGTTCCGGCGCCCGATCGGGCTGCGAACCGCGTCGACGATGTAGGCCTGCGACGTCACTGCCGTACAGCGTAGAGGCGCCACTCGCCCGGGACGCCCTTGAGCTCGTGCACGCCGCGGTCTTCGAACTCGAGCCCGGAGCCCGCGACGAGATCCTTGACCGTACTGGACGCCAGCACCTCACCCGGCTGCGCCTCTCCGGCCACTCTCGCACCGATGTGGACTGCCACTCCGGCGATCGCCCCTTCGGGGTCGACCTCGACCTCCCCGGCGTGCACTCCGGCGGTGATCTCGATGCCGAGCGGACGCAAGGCGCTCCGAATCGCCTGAGCGCAACGAACCGCCCTGGCAGGCCCGTCGAAGGTGGCGAGAAAGCCGTCGCCGGCGGTATCGACCTCGTTCCCGCGAAACCGTCCCAGCTCACGGCGGACGGCCGCATGGTGCTGCTCGAGCAGGCTCCGCCACCGTCTGTCGCCGAGCTCCACCGCGCGGCTCGTCGAGCCGACGATGTCGGTGAACAGGACGGTCGCGAGGACACGGCGCGCCTCTGGCCCGCGGCGGACGCCCGTCAAGAATTCCTCGACCTCGTCCAGGATCTGGTCGGCCTCTATCCACGGCGAGTGGTCGTTGCCCGCGAGCTCCACGAAGCGTGCACCCGCAATCCGCTCCGCGATGTACCGGCCCTCCTCGGGCCGCGAGTCGCGGTCTCCCGTTCGGTGGAGCACGAGCGTCGGGACGTGGATGGCGGAGAGGATTCCTCGAACGTCGATGTTGCTGTTCGTCAGGATCAGCGCTTTCGCCGCCCCTGGGCTGGCGGCTGCCCTCGCGCGGGCTCGCCACCACTCCACTTCGGCGGCGCCCGCGTTCGGCGCCATCGTGCCGAGGTCCGCCTCCGACCCCCACTCGCGTTCCACAACATCCGCGTAGGCCTGCCGTTCCTCCCAGGTCGCGCACCATGGATAGTCGTCGTCGGGATCGCGACGCTTGGCATACGTCCCGTAGAGGACGAGCGACGCGGTCCGGTCCGGATAGGTCGCCGCGAACAGCATCGAGAGGGGCCCTCCCTCGGAGTAGCCCATCAACGCAGCCCGCTCGCTCCCCACCGCGTCCATCACGGCGCGGACATCGTCCATGCGCGTCTCGAGATCGGGAAGCCCACCTGGTCGGTCGGAGAGGCCGGTTCCGCGCTTGTCGAAACGGATCAGGCGAGCGAAGGACGAGAGCCGCTCGAGCATGTGGGCGTAACCCGGTCCCTGCCAGTCGAGCTCGAGGTGCGAAATGAAGCCGGGAACGAGCACGAGGTCGAGCGGGCCGTCCCCCACGACCTGGTACGCGATGTTGACGTCGGCGCTCTTGGCATATCGCGTGTCAGGCGGAACGAACGGCATAGAGCCTCCAGTCACCGCCACGCGCGTAGTGGACGTCCGGGATCTGCACGGAATGTCCAGTCTCCTAGACTCCTTGCATGGCCACAACGGTGACCGGGAAGCCCCTCCTCATCGCGGGAGAGTGGGTCGAGACCGGCGAGTGGCAGGAGGTGCGCTCGCCCTACTCGGGCGAGGTGGTCGGCCGGGTCGCGAAGGCGGGCGCCGACGAAACGCGCCGCGCGGTCGACGCGGCCGCCGCCGCGATGGAGGAGCCGCTCCCGGCGCACAAGCGCGCCGGGATCCTCGTGCGCGTGGCTGGCGCGCTCGGCCGCCGACACGACGAGGTGGCTCGGTTGATCTCGGACGAGGCGGGCAAGCCGATGAAAGCCGCCCGCGTCGAGGCAAGCCGTGCGATGTCGACGTATACGTTCTCCGCGGTCGAGGCACGGAAGCTCGCCGGCGCGATGGTCCCGATGGACGCGTCCCAGGCGGGCGAAGGCAAGCTCGCGTTCACCCTTCGCCGCCCCCTCGGCGTGGTCGGCGCGATCAGCCCGTTCAACTTCCCGCTCAATCTCGTCGCCCACAAGATCGCCCCGTCGCTGGCGGCGGGCTGCGCGGTCGTGCTCAAGCCCGCGGCCCAGACACCGCTCTCGGCGCTGCTCCTGGCGGAGCTCGAGGACGAGGCCGGACTTCCACCCGGCTGGCTGAACGTGGTCGTCGGCCCCTCGTCGGAGATCGGCGACGTCCTGGTCGAGGACGATCGGGTGAAGGTGATCACCTTCACGGGCTCGAGCGGCGTCGGCTGGAAGCTGGCGGAGCGCTCGCCGCGGAAGCGCGTCAACCTGGAGCTCGGCAACTCGACGCCGTTGATCGTCGAGGCCGACGCCGACCTGGACGCTGCCGTCGCGGCGACAGCGCAGCACGGCTTCTCCTTCGCCGGTCAGAGCTGCATCTCGATCCAGCGGGTCTACGTCCAGGACGGCGTCTACGACGGATTCGTCTCCGCCCTCCTGCCGAAAGTCGAGGCGCTGACGCTCGGCGACCCGGCAGATGAGCAGACCGACTTGGGGCCGGTAATCGACGAGGACGCCCGCGACCGGATCCTGGAGTGGGTCGACGAGGCACGCTCCGGCGGCGCCGAGATCCTCACCGGCGGCGAGCTCGACGGCGACCTCATCCAGCCGACCGTGATCGCGAACGCCGGTACGGAGCTCAAGGTCTCCTGCCTCGAGGTCTTCGGCCCGGTGGTCACCGTGAACCGGTACGGCACGCTCGACGAGGCGATCGACCTCGCCAACGGCACGGAGTTCGGCCTGCAGGCCGGGATCTTCACCGGGAGTATCCGCACCGCAATGCGGGCGGCGCAGGAGCTCGAGTTCGGCGGGGTGACCGTCAACGAGGCACCGACGTTCCGCGCCGACCAGATGCCGTACGGCGGGGTCAAGGAGTCCGGCAACACGAAGGAAGGCCCGGCGTACGCCGTCCGCGAGCTGACTGACGAGCGCGTCGTCGTGATCGACCTCTGATTCGGGGGGCCCGTGCCAAGGCCCTCTTCCGCGTTCGCTAGATTCGACGCCGATGGCAAGGCTTTGGCCCTTCGGCCGTTCCCGCGTGGAGGTTGCGCCTCGCCGCGTGTCCACGCCCGGCGCGCTCAAGCGCGAGCGCCGCGCCCTCGCGCGCGAGCGCGAGCAGCTCGTGCGCGACCTCGGCGGGATCGTCTACGAGATGTTCCGGCTCGACAGGTTTCGCGTCGAACTCGTGACCGACCGCTGCCGGACGCTTGCCTCGCTCGATGAACGCATGGACGAGATCGACGCGCTCCTCTCCGCGGCGACGGCCCGGGGTCCCCGCTGCGAATGCGGTGCGCCGATCCCTTGGGGCGCCCACTTCTGCCAGAACTGCGGCCGCCCGGCCGGGCCGCGACCGGTCGTCGCGTGCGCCCGTTGCGGCGCGCCGCTGCCCGCCGACGTGCGGTTTTGCAGCAGCTGCGGGACGCCTGTGGAGCTGACGCCGGAGCTTCCCGAAGACACGGAGCCTGACGGCGAGCCCGTTGACGCCGACGCGGTGGCAGCCGCCGGCGGACGGGACTCGTGAGCCCGACCGACACGACCTGCCCGCGCTGCGGCGCAACGGTCGAGCCGCTCCAGGAGTACTGCCTCGAGTGTGGGCTTCGGGTGCGCGGGGGCGGAGTCGTCCCGGCGCTCGCGAGCGGCTGGCAGCGGCGCCTGCGCTGGTATCCCGGCGACTGGGTCTGGCCCTCGCTCCTGGCACTGGTCGTCGCAGTGATCGCTTCCGCAGGGGCGATCTGGTGGACGAGAGAGGCGAGCAGCGCGGCGGGCACGACGGTCGTCGGTGACACCGCGCCGCTTCCGACGGTGGCGACCACGGAGAGCGTCCCGACGACGGGGCCGGCTGCGACCGTGCCGACCCAGACACGACAGACGACGACCGCGCCGCGTCCTTCCGCGAGGCGAGCGCTGATCGAATGGCCGCAGGGCCGGAACGGCTGGACGCTCGTCCTCGTCTCCCTCCCCACGTCGGCCGGCCGGCCGCAAGCCGTCGGTAGAGCGCGAGAAGCGGTTCGCGCCGGTCTCGACGAGGTCGGCGTCATCGACTCGTCCGAGTACGCCAGCCTGCACCCCGGTTACTACGTCGTCTTCAGTGGTGTGTACGCCACGATCAGCGCGGCGCAGGACGCCGTGTCAGACGCGGCCGAAGCCGGCTTCGAAAACGCCTACGCGCGACGGATTACTTCTTAGGCCGCAGCGTCAGCGAGATGCTGATGGCTCGGGCAGTACTCCCGCTCGGGCAGCGGCGTCCGTTGGCACGGCTTGCCCTTGCGGGTCGTCGCCCGGCAGCGCGGAACGCCCCCGTCGAAGGCGCCGGCCTCGATCTGCTCCGTGATGAAGGCGACCGCCGCACTCACACCCTCCTCGACCGCCCAGGCGACCTGCGCCTGCGCCCTGATCGGGAAGTAGCGGCGGATGTCCTGGAAGAGCGACCGCTCGGGCTTCGAGAAGTAGAGCGGGTCGCGTGCCAGACGCTCCATCGTGTCCTCGCACGCGGCGAGCACCGCACGGCGGTACTCGAGCTGCGTGTCCCGTGAGACATGCGGGTCGATGAGATCTTTGATCGAGCGATAAATCGCCCGTGAGTACTGATACATACGGTTCTGAATTGCGAGCTTCTGAGCGTCCATCTCTAAGTATCAGCTCCTCGATTAAGCACCCGCAAATGTCTGTTAAGCGCGCTTTAACGGCTCGGTGACCGTGACCTCGACGGGAGCATAACCAAGTTCGGGCCGCTGTTACAAAGTCGGGCCAGAACTTGCCTGAGGCGGCAACGCGGAGGCGGCGACTCGGCTGCACCCCTTGGATCGGCAAGAATAGGCCGCCCGTGTCGCACGACACCGACAAGCTGATCCGACAGCTCTCGCTCGTTGCCTTCCTGATGGCGGAAAGGCGCGCTCTCACCGCACGCGACGTGAAGGGAAACGTCGAGGGCTACTCGGAGATGTCCGACGAGGCGTTTGCGCGGCGGTTCTACTCGGACCGCGCGGAGCTGCTCGCTCTCGGCGTGCCGCTCGACTCGCAGCGGGACGAATTCACCGGCGAGGAGCTGTACACGCTCCGCTCCGAGCGCTACTTCCTCGGCGAGCTCGAACTGACCGACGACGAGCTGGCGGCGCTCCAGACGGCGTTCTTCCTGCTGGAGGGTCGCTTCGCTTACGCGGAGCCTCTCAGGCTCGCATTGCAGAACCTTGCGCTCGGGCGCCCCGGCCTCGAGCGGCCCCCGAGCGGGGCAGCGGATCGTGTGCAGATCCGCGAGGTCGACTATTCGCCCGAGACGCCAGGCCGGCTCGCCAAGCTGGAGGGCGCGATCTCGAAGCAGCGCACCGTCAAGTTCAACTACCACGCCATCTCGCGGAACGAGGAGCACGAGCGGACGATCGACCCGTACGCCCTCCTCCTCGACGGCGGCCGCTGGTATGTGATCGGCCGCGATCACGACCGCGACGCGAATCGGACCTTCCGCGTCTCGCGGATCAGGGGCGAGATCCGGCTCGCGACGAGGCGGGAACGCGACTTCCGGCTCCCGGAGGACTTCGACGTCGAGGCCCACCGTGGACGGGCGCACTGGCAGATCGGCGACCCGGCCGGCGAGGCGCGCATCGAGGTCGCCGGCGACACGGCGTGGTGGGTCGAGCGCGTCTACGGCCGGGCCGGGCGAATCGAGGACGGCGTCTTCGTCACGCAGTACGCGAGCCTCGAGCCGCTTGTCCGCTGGATCCTCCGTCAGGACGGCCGGGCGGTTCCGGTGTCGCCGCCGGCGCTGCGCCGGGAGGTGAAGGCGGCGCTCGAGCTCGCCCGAGGGCGCCACGAGGCCGAGCCGCCGTCGCTCGCGAAGGAGGCGAAGCAGAAGGATCTGGAGCCGCTCGAGCGGCCCGGCTCCCCCGTCGCGCCGGAGCGGTTCGGACTGCTCCAGTCGTTGCTTGCCTACCTACTCGACCGCTGCGGAGAGAGCACGAGCACGGATATTCCCGCCGCTGAGCTGAGCGAGCGCTTCCGGATTCCGCCCGAGGCGCTCGAGGAGCATCTGTCGCTCCTGAACCTCGTGAACTTCGGCGGCGGCTGCTACGCGGTCTACGCCGAGCTGCGCGGTGACCGCGTGCATGTCGACAAGGAGCTCTTCGGCGACACCTTCCGCGCGCCACCGAGGCTGACGCCGCTCGAGGCCCGCGCGATCCGCTTGGCACTGGAATTCGTCGGGCCGATGATCGCGGCGGACGCGCACACGCCACTCGACCGCGTCCGCAAGAAGCTGGAGGAGACATTCGGCGAGTTCGAGCTGGCCCAGACGCCGGCGCCAGACGTGCCCCGCGCCGAGGTCGATCTCGTGACGACGTTCAGCGACGCGATCAGCCAGCGGAAGCTCGTCGAGATCGAGCACCTCAAGGAGGGCGACAGGGACTCCACGACCCGCACCGTCGAGCCGTACCGCCTCGAGCGCCGGCTGCCGTACTGGTACGTCCACACCTGGGACCGGGACAAGGACGGCGAGCGCAGCTTCCGCCTCGACCGGATCCGCAGCGCCAAGAAGCAGCGCGAGCGGTTCGAGCCGCGGGAGGGCTTCGACCCGAACGAGTTCGAGGGGACGCGGCCGGTGCGGATCTGGTACTCGCCGGAGGTGGCACGCTGGGAGGTCGAGCGGGGCGCGACGCCACTCTCCGACGGCTCTGCGGTCCGGGAAACGACGGCGGGCGAGGAGTGGCTCGTGGGCGAGATCCTCTCGTTCCGCGGCGAGGCAGTCGTCCTCGAGCCGGATCTGAGAACGCGAGTCGCGGCGCGGGCGAAGCAGCTCTCGAAGGAGCTGGGCGTGTCACGCGTGACGGCAGCAGTCCGCTAGATCGCGAAGCCCTTGCGCCAGCGGCGCACGATGCGCCACTGGAGCCAGACGATCAGCGCGGTGAGCGCGAACATCAGGAGTGTCGCCGCGGCCGCGTAGCCGTAGCGAAGGAACTCGAAGGCGTTCCGGTAGACGAAGAGCGGCACGTACGTCGTCGAGAACTCCGGGGGGCCTCCTTCCGTCACGACGAGCGCCGGGACGAACGTCCACTGCAGGCTGTAGATCGTGTCGCGTGCGAGCAGCAGGAGAAGGATCGGCGCCATCAGCGGCAGGGTGATCCGTCGGAAGACGCCCCACGCCGTCGCATCCTCGAGGGCCGCGAGCTCGTACAGCTCGGACGGCAGGCCCTGGCGGGTCACCAGCAGGATCACGAAGCCCTCGCCGATCGTGAACAGACTCATGATGATGATGGCCGCGCGCGCGTCGTTCGGATGCGTGAGCCACTGCGGCGGCTGGACGCCCCACGCCGTCGTCGTCGGGCTGTCCCCCTGCCAGCGGAGCAGCACGTTGATCGGCCCGTAGAGCGGGTTGAAGAGCCAGAGCCAGACGAGTCCGTACGCGATGTCCGGGATCACGGTCGGCAGCGCGGCGGAGGAGCGGTAGGCGCCGACGCCGGTGATCCTCCGGTGCAGGAGCAGCGCCAGGCCGAGCGCGCCGACGAGACGGAGCGGCACGGCGATCGCCGCAAAGACGAGCGAGTTCTTCAGCGCGATCCCGAAGATCTCGTCGTCCAGGAGCTCCCGGAAGTTGTCGAAGCCGTTGAGCTCCGGCGGCCGAATCAGGTCGTACTCCGTGAACGCGAGGCCGAACGTGACGAGCGCCGGCGCCGCGACGAGCGCGACGAGCCCGAAGAGGTACGGCGTCAGCATGAGGACGACCTGGCGTCGCTCGCTCACTGCCACTCCCGCCGCTCGCCGGTCGCCTCGTCGAAGAGATGCGCGGCACCACGGTCGAAGGCGGCGCCTACGTTGGCGCCTTCGTCGGGCCGCAAGTGCGCTGGAACACGCGCCACAAGCCCGCGATCGAGATGGACGTACGCATCGCTCCCGGCCACCTCGACGAGGTCGACTCGCGTCCGCAAGCCGTGGGTGCCGATCCTGACGTGCTCCGGCCGGACTCCGAGCACCGTTCCTTTCGGGATCTCGTAGAACCGCCTCGCCGCCTCCCGGCCGAAGAAGTTCATCGCCGGGCTGCCGAGGAATCCGGCGACGAAGCGGTCGTTCGGGCGGCCGTAGACCTCGTCGGGCGTCCCCACCTGGCGGACGCGGCCGGCGTCGACCACCGCGATCCGGTCTCCGAGCGTCAGCGCCTCGACCTGGTCGTGCGTGACATGGACCATCGTCGAGCCGATCTCCCGGTGGAGCCGGCGGAGCTCCGTCCGCATCTGCACCCGCGTGCCGGCATCCAGATTCGACAGCGGCTCGTCCAGGAGGAACGCGTCTGGCCGACGCACGAGCGCACGAGCGAGGGCGACGCGCTGGCGCTCGCCGCCGGAGAGCTGATAGGGCCGTCGCTCGAGGAAGTCCACGACACCGACGAGCTCGGACGCCTCCGCGACCCGCTCCCGGACGACCTGCTTCGACTCCTCGCGGACGACGAGCCCGAAGGCGATGTTCTCGCGGACCGTCAGGTGCGGGAAGAGCGCGTAGCTCTGGAAGACCATTGAGATGTTGCGCGCGGCCGGTCTCAGCTGCGTCACATCACGGTCGCCGATCCGGATCGCGCCCTCGTCGACCGCCTCCAGGCCCGCCACGCAGCGGAGCAGCGTGCTCTTGCCGCACCCGGACGGCCCAACCACGACGAGGAGCTCCCCGTCCCTCGCCTCGAGATCGACGCCGTCCAGCGCGGTTGTCTCGCCGAACCGCTTCCGGACTCCTTCCAGCGCGATGCGGCTCATCGTCCGAGCCACCCGGCCCCGCGGTCCTCGTGGAGGAAGTACCGCTGGGCGATCATGAAGGCGAAGACCACCGGCGCTGTCGCGACGACGGCGCCCGCGAGCAACATCGGGTAATTCGTCCGGTCGAGTGTCTCCAGCGAACGAAGGCCGAGCGGGAGCGTGTAGAGGTCGGGGTCGAAGAGATAGACCAGCGGCTCGAGGAAGTTCCCCCACGACGCGATGAACGCCAGGAGGGCGACCGCGATCGTCACCGGCCGGACGAGCGGCATCCCGAGGCGACGCCACATCCCGAACGGCGACATCCCTTCTAGGCGGGCCGCCTCGAAAAGCTCCAGCGGAAGCCGCCGGAAGCTCCAGTAGAAGAGCAGGACGTAGAACGGCGAGAGCCCGAGCAGCGCAGGGGCGATCAGCGGCACCCAGGTGTCGATCAGGCCGAGCCAGCGGAACATCGTGAAGCGCGGGACGAGCAGCGCCGTCACCGGGATCATCAGCGCCGCGAACGAGAAGACGACCAGCACGACACGTGCCCGCCCGGCCACCAGCAGCATCCCGAACCCCGCCAGAGAGGCCACCAGCACAGCGAGCGGCACCGTCAGCGCGACGACGATGAGCGAGTTGACCGTGTAGAGCGCTAGGTCGACGAGATCGAAGGCCTCGTGGTAGCTCGCCGTCGAGATCGGACTCGGGATCAGCTCGGGTGCGCGTGGAGGCGGCAGACCAGGCTCGCGGAGCGACCCGCTGACCATGAACCAGAGCGGGAGCAGGAAGGCGACGGCCACCGCGATCGCGGCAGGCTGTCGCCAGCCTCCCCACTTGCGCTCGCCGGCCCTCACGTGCCGCCGAGTGTAGAGCTAGCGCTCGGCGCTCTCGGCGCTCTCGCCGCGCTCGAAGAGCGGGCGGGTCTTCAGGTCGATCTCGGCGACCACCTTGTCGACAGGCTGGCCGAGGTACATCCCGTTCTCCAGGAGCCCGTTCGTGACGTCCTCGATCTCCGGCCACGTGGAGACGGTCGGCACGTGCTTGATCGTCTCGACCGCGTCGAGGAATGCCTGCGAATTCTTCGGTTTCTGAGTCGGATCGAGGAAGGCGTCCGACTCTGCGACGGAGCGGAGCGATGGGACCGTGCGCCCCGTTTTCGCGACGACGGCCGCGCCCTCAGGGCCGAGCGCATACTCGACGAAGCGCCAGGCGGCGTCCTTCGAGTCCGACGCCTCGGTCATGCAGTACGCGTCCGCGTGGAGGATGTTCGCCGGCTCGCGGAAGTACGGCAACGAGGCGACGTCCCAGTCGAACTCCGCCGCCTCACGGAGGCTGGGCACTGCCCGGCGGGAGTCCAGGAGCATTGCGAGGCGGCCGTTCACGAAGCGGCTCTCGTCGTCCTCGGCCTCGACGTCCTGGTCGGTCGGGACAACGCCGTGGAGGGTCCGGAGCTGGAAGAACTGCTCAACGACCTGCTTCGCGTCGACGGTGTCGAGTGTGAACCGCGTCGGGTTGTCCGTGTCGTCGACGATCTCGGCGCCGTTCGACCACACGAACGGCGCGATCCGGATGATCTCCGGCTCGACCCCGAGCCCGTAGATCTCGGCCGGAGCCGTGTTCGCCTGCGGCAGGTCGGGATCGGCGCCGCGCACAGGCTGGCCGTTCTTGTCCCGCGTCATCTGCTGCGCCCGGAAGACGAGCTCGTTCCACCGCATACCGTCTGTTGGAAGCGGCACGCCAAAGCGCTTAAAGAGGTCGCGGTTGTAGTAGACGATCAGGCTCGAGATGTTCTGCGGGAGGCAGGTCAGCTCGCCCTTCCACCTGAAGGCGTCGAGCGCCTCCGGGTAGAAGTCGTCCTCGTCGAAGACATCGGAGTCTTCGAGGTATGACGCCATCGGCTCGAGCGCGTCCCGGGCGGCGAACTGGCCGTAGAAGCGGTAGTTCATGAGAAAGAGATCCGGCGGGGAGCCGCCGGCGATCGACGTCGAGAGCCGCGCAATCAGATCCTCGCGGTCGCTGGCCTCGACCAGCTGGACGTCGATGTCCGGCTCCTCCTCGTTGAACGACTTGATCAGCGTCCGGTAGGCGTTGATCTCGGCGGGGTCGCCGAAGATCAGGAAGCGAATCGACCCCGAGGCCTCACTCCCGGAATCGCCACCGCAGGCGGTAGCCAGAGCAAGGCCCAGCGCCGCCAGGGCCGCGACGGCGGCGATTCGGAAACGAGACACGCGCAGCATTGAAGCCGCATGCGCATTGCTGCGTCAAGGGCCAATTTTTGGCTTGGTCATGCGGTTTTTCGCGGACTCGGCGTGATATCAGCGGTCGACGGCCGCGCTATCACGCGGGCGCTCCCGCGTCAGAGCGGCAGGGAGAGCCTGAAGGTCGCGCCGCGGCCGGGCGCGGAGCGAACCTCGAGTGCCCCGCCGTGCGCTTCGGCGATCGAGCGCGCGATGAACAGGCCCAGGCCGGTCCCAGGCTTCGCGTGCTCGGCCACGTTGGCCCGGCCGAACCTCTCGAAGATCAGCCTCTGGTCGTCTGGCGAGATCCCCGGGCCACGGTCGCGAACCTCGATGACCACGCGGCCGTCTGACTGTTCGGCTTCGACCCTGACCCGGTCGCCGGGCGGCGAGTACTTGACGGCGTTGTCGATCAGGTTCACGAGCACTTGCCGGAGGCGGTCGCGGTCGCCCCGGACCGCCGGCAGCGGTTCCCGGACGACGGCTTCGACCGTCACTTCGTCCTGTCCGTGCTCCGCCGCCGCCGCCGAGTCCCGCACGAGCCGCGCCAGGTCGACGTCCTCGAACGAGTAGCTGAAGGTGCCAGATTCGATCCTCGAGGTGTCGAGGACGTCGCCGATCAGCTCCGCCAGTCGCGAGGTTTCGTGCGCGATCAGCGCGAGGAACGACTCGCGCTGATCGGGCGACAGCTCGCGCCACCGCTGCTCGAGCGTTCGCGCGGAGCCGATGACCGACGCCATCGGGCTCCTCAGCTCGTGCGAGACGAGCGACACGAAGTCGGCGCGGAGCGCGGAGAGCCTGCGAAGCTCCTCGACCGTCGTCCGCTCGGCCTCGTAGGCGCGGATGTTCTGGATCGCGCTGCCGACGAGACGCCCGAGCAGGCCGAGGAGCTCGATCTCACCGTCGCTGAACGCACCGGGCTCTCGACGGACGACGGAGATCGCCCCGATCGTCGCGGCGCCGGACAGAATGGGCGCAACGACGCGCGAGCGGAGCCCGAGGGCGAGGAAGTCGGCCTCCTCGGCATACGTGGGCTCCGACATGTCGTCGCGATAGATCGTGCGTCCGCCGTCCACGACGTCCTCGACGACCGAGCCCTCGACCGACGCAACCGTTCCAGGCGGAAAGACGCTGTCGACCCCCTCGCCGGCCGCTGCGAACACGCGCAGGCGTCCGTCCTCGAGGAGGACGATGGCGGTCCGCTCGAACGCGATCAGCCCTCGCAGCTCCCTGATGAACGCCGCGAACGCCTGGTTCAGGTCGAGGGAGGATCCGAGCGCACGCGCGGCCCGGTTGGTCGCGTCGAGGATGTCCGCGCGGCGACCGAGCTCGTCCCGCAGCGTCTCAGCCTCGGCCACACGGGCCCGCGCTCCTCGTCGCTCGTCGCGCAGTCGCTCCACCAGCGAGCCGACGACCAGGCCCAGGATCAGCTGCACGCCGACGGGCAGAAAAATCCGGTCGACGTCGAACTCCTGCGGCGGGAAGCGGTCCTCCCTCCACCATTCGGTGAATGCGAGCAGGCAGGCCGAGACGGCGGACATCGCGAAGGCGCCGACGATCCCGTAGCGGAGCGCGGCCTCGATCAGCGGGATGAAGACCAGCTGCCGGATCGGTGTCCCCGGCTCGAACGAGTAGACGAGGACGTACCCGTAGACGACGACGGTGTCGAAGAGGAGCGCGCCGAAGCCGATCCGGCGCCACGCCCTTCTGGACGGCACGCGGTACGCAAGCCAGAGCAGGACGCCGGCGGCGATGGCGAGAAGCGTCGTGAGGGCCCACGCCCACCGCTCATACCCGGGCGGGTAGTCGTCCTTGAGCAGCCCGACTTCCAGGACCGCGAACGGCACGGCAAGGAGCCGCACCCACGCCATCCAGACCTCGGTCCGAGACCGTCGGCTCGCGTCTATGTTCACGGGGCTACGGATTCCGTTCCTCGAGGCGGGCGAGCGCCCATTCGGCATGCTCGCGGAGCAAGTCGTCGTCCGAGCCCGCGTAGCGCTTCGCGTGCCCGCGGAGCTCGGGCCTGCCGCTGTTCCCCAGCGCGACGAGCGCGTTCCGGCGCAGGTAGCGGGGATCGTTGCGCGGGACGAAGAGCCGCTCGTAGCGCATGCGCAGGTCGGCATCCTCGGCCTCAAGCCAGTCGATGAGCGAGACGTGCGATTCGGCTCCTATCGGCGTCGGGCCGGCGCGGCGCTTCTCGACTCCGCGGTTCCACGGGCAGACGTCCTGGCAGATGTCGCAGCCGTAGACCCGGTCCTCGAGCGCCATGCGGACCGGCTCGGGGATGGAGTGGCGCGACTGCGTCCAGTAGGAGAGGCAGGCATTGGTGTCCAGGACCCCCGGCTCGTCGAGCGCGCCCGTCGGACAGGCGTCGATGCAGAGGCGGCAGGACCCGCAGTCGAGGCCGAGCGGCGGCGTCCGCTCGAGAGCAGCGGTCGTCACGAGTGTCCCGAGCACGACCCAGGAGCCGTGCCGCCGCGTGATCAGCATCGTGTTCTTGCCGTAGAAGCCGACGCCGGAGCGGGATGCCGCCTCCCTGTCAACATGCTGGTTCGCGTCGACGAGGACTCGGTAGTCGCCGCCAAGACGGCGCCCGAGATCGTCGAGCCGCTCGCGGAGCCGGGCGTAGACGTCGGTCCACGTATAGCGCGGCAGGCGTCCGTCTCCCGGCTCGAGCTCGGGGCCGTCTGCGTAGTAGCAGAGGGCGGCGGACACGACGGTCCGGGCGCCCGGGAGCAGCGTCTCCGGGTGGCAGGACACTTCCGGCTGGGCCATCGTGAACTTCAGGTCGGCGAAGAGGCCACGCTCGCCGCGTTCGGCAATGTGGCGCTCGGTGTCGGTATAGGGCTCCGCCGGGGCCGCGCCAATCGCGTCGATCCCGAGCTCGCCGGCCAACCGTTCGAGTTCAGCGGCCGTCATGTCGTTGATTGTGCCTCGCGCTTCTGGGCGGCGGCACGTCTGCCGGGCGGAGCCCGGCTCCGCCACCGCCTGACGCCGCTGGCTGCACAGGCCTCTCCGGGTCTGTGCTGGAAGCACTTTGCCCTCCGGGCCTGCACACACCCACCAGCGCCCCAGTAACGCGAGGTTCCCTAGCATCGCTCCCGATGAAGGCGATCCGGATCCACGAGGACGGGGGTCCCGAGGTCCTGCGCTACGAGGATGCGCCCGACCCGGAGCCCGGCCCGGGCGAGGTGCTGATCCAGCTACGGGCTGCCTCGCTGAACCGGCTCGACCTCTGGGTGCGGGCGGGCCTTCCGTCGGTTCCGAAGCCGCGGATTCTCGGGGCCGACGGCGCGGGGCTGGATCCCGAGGGCCGCCGCGTCGTCATCAACCCGGGGATCGAGCACGGCGACCGGATCAGCGTCGTCGGCGAGCACATGGACGGCACGCACGCGGAGCTGGTCGCGGTGCCGGAGTCGAACGTCTACCCCATTCCCGACCAGCTTTCCTTCGAAGAGGCCGCCGCGTTCCCGCTCGTCTTCGAGACCGCCTACCGGATGCTCGTCACGCGCGCCGGGCTGCGCGAGGGCGAGTGGGTGCTCGTCTGGGGAGCCGGGAGCGGGATCGGAACGGCCTCGATCGTGCTCGCGCGGGGGCTCGGCGCGCGGGTCGTGGCGACCTCGTCGAGCGACGCCAAGGTGGAGCTCGCCCGCGGGCTCGGGGCGGAGGCGGTCGTCAACCACAAGACAGGCGACGTGCTCGAGGCGGTCCGCGAAGCCACCGGCGGGGCCGGCGCCGACGTCGTCGTCGAGCACGTGGGCGAGGCGACGTGGCAGACTTCACTCCAGGCTGTCCGGGCACACGGCCGGATCGCGGTGTGCGGGGCGACGAGCGGGCCGAACCCGAAGGCCGCGCTCCACCGCGTCTGGTGGAAGCAGCTGACGATCCTCGGCTCGACGATGGGCACGAAGGAGGACTTCGAGGGCGCTTTCGAGCTCGTCAGGAGCGGCAAGGCGAAGCCGGTCGTGGACTCCGTCTACCCGCTCGCCGAGGCGCGCGCCGCCCACGAGCGCATGGAGGCAGGCGAGCATTTCGGCAAGGTCGTGCTCGCTATTCCGGAGTGACGTAGGCGGCGGTCAGGCCGCCGTCGACCAGGAACGTCGCGC
>DATFOC010000066.1:0-48588 GCA_035265935.1 Gaiellaceae bacterium | reverse complement strand
CATGACGATAGACCCCGCCCTGGCGCTGACAGAGCGCCTCGAGGATCGCCGAAGCCCTGTGAGGCAAGGGCGATCCGCCGCGCCTCGTCGGGAGACATCACGTTGGCGGAAGCGGGAAGCGCTTGGCGTTCGCCGATCCCGGCACCGACGATCGCTACTCGGGGAAGTTCTCGGGGTGAAAGGCGTAGGTCCACATCGAGGTCGGCTCGATGCGCATGAAGACGACGCCCTCGCCCCACTCGAACGGGCTCGAGCCGTAGATGTCGCGCCAGACCGGTTCGATCTCGTCGACCCCTTCGTCGTTGCGACCGATGAGCGTGGCGTGCCCATGGACGACGATGCCGATCGCGTCGCCGTCCATGTGGGCGGCGCTGCACGCCGGATTGGCGCGCAGATGCCGTAGGCGCGCCGCTCGGCCACCGGTGGAGACGGTGAATCGCCCTCGGATGAAGACGCCGTCGAGGGGAGCTACCCGTGGCTCGCCTCGTCCGTTCACCGTGCCGAACGCCACGTGCTTAGTCCCCTGCAGGTAGCGGACCACCTGCCTCGCGGTGAGGCGCCGCTCCGGCTTGACGATCCCCGCGAGGTGGGGGTTCGCCTGAGCGAAAGTCCGGTCGATGAGCGCCTGCAGCTCCCGGATCTCGTCCTCCGACTCGAGCATGGTTCGCTCGTTTTTTATCAGGCGAAAATCGTCCGATCCCCGAGCCGCTCTTGGCACACTCTCGCCATGAAGAGCACGCTGCACGCTCTCTTCCGCCTGCTCACGAAGCCGTTTCGGAGCGGCGATCCGAGACGGAAGCCCGCGCCGCCGGGGCCGAGCTGGAGATCGTCGAAACGAGGCGCGACGCGCAGCTCGAAGCGCAGCGCAGGGACCTGACTCGGTGAAGATTGCCCTCGCGTTCGCGGTGCTCGCCGCGATCCTCACGTCAGGTTGCGGCTCCGAAGACTCCTCCTCTCAGCCGACGACTACCTCGGACGGGTCGGCCACGCTCTTGTCCGAGGACGTGGAGAAGGCCTTCCGCGCCGAGGTCGCATCCGGCGGCGTGGTCAGCCACGACGACAGCCCGCTGAAGTCGATCGACTGCGTGAAGGGTGACGGCGATCAGGTGTGGCGCTGTGAGGTCTCCCCAGCGGGCGGCGCCGACGCGGGCCGCGTCTGCATCATCACCGTCGACCCGGCGACGCGGACCGTGACCGAGCGCACCTGCGGCCGGATCGACAACTAGCCGAGCAGCGCACGCAAGGCGTCGATCGTGTCCGCCTCCTCCGCACGCTTGTCCGGCCTGTAGCGCTTCACGCGCGCGAAGCGGAGCGCGACGCCGCCCTTGTAGCGGGTCGAGGACTGCACGCCGTCGAGGGCGATCTCAACGACGAGCTCGGGTCGCGCGAGCACCGCGATTCCCCGGCGGGCGGTCTCTCGCTCGAGCAGCTCCCTCGTCTGCCACTCGAGGAGCTCGTCCGTCAGCCCTTTGAAGCACTTCCCGACCATCACGAATCCGCCGGTCGCCGGATCGAGGGCCCCGAGATGCAGGTTCGAGAGCCAGCCCTCTCGCCGCCCGTGTCCCCACTCGGCGCCGAGCACGACGAGGTCGTAGGTCCGAACAGGCTTCACCTTCCGCCACGACTTCCCACGGCGGCCGGCCGCATACAGAGACGCCGCGTCCTTCACGACGACGCCCTCGTGTCCGGCATTGAGCGCCTGGTCGAGCATACGGGTTGCCTCCTCCGGAGCGGACGTGAGGAGCCCAGGGATCTTCAGGTCCGGCGCCAGCGCCTCGAGCTGGGCGGCTCGCTGCTCGAGCGGGGTGTCCAGCAGATCCTCGCCGTCGACGTGCAGAAGATCGAACAGGAAGGTCACGACTCCCTCCGGTGGCGCGCTGCGATCGATTCTCGAGACCGTCTCCTGGAACGAGGCCGGGCCGTCGTCACCCATCCAGAGCGCCTCGCCGTCGAGCACGGCCTGCCTGACCGGAAGGCGACGCACCGCCTCGGCGATGCCCGGCAGCGCGTCGGTGATCTCGTTCAGGTGCCGCGTGTAGATGCGCACCTCGTCGTCGCGGCGGTGGGCCTGGATGCGGATGCCGTCGAGCTTCCACTCGACCAACGCGCGGTCGTAGCCCGCCACGGCGTCGCCCACGCTCTCGGCGGTGGAGGCGAGCATCGGGAGGATCGGCCGGAAGAGCTCGAATCCGACCTCGCGCAACCCTTCCTCACCCACCGTCATGGCGATCTCGGCGGTCCGGGTGAGGTCACCCGAGAGCATCAGCGCCCGCCGCGTGACCTCGAGAGGGACCTCGGCCGCCTTCGCCACCGCGTCCGTCATCACCCCTGCGAGGGCGCCCTGGCGAAGCTCGCCGGTGAAGAGCCGCTTGACGAAGTCGGCCTCGTCGGCCGTCGCTCGCCCGAGGAAGTCTCCGAGGATCTCCCTCCGCCTCGCTGCAGATCCGCTCCCCGTCGCCTCCTTGACGGCGGAGATCGCCCCGTCGAGCTCGGCGACCGTGAGCGACGCGTGCTCGGCCGCCGGACGCTCCACGCCGTACACCGTTCGGTACCCGACGCCGACGCGCCCCTGCCGCGGCACGCCGGTCAGGAAGCCGACGGCGATGGGAACCTCCCCGGGCTCGAGTGCCCGCAGGAGGTCGGCGAGGATCGCGACCTTCCGCGTGCGTGAACTGGTGCCGCCGACCTCACTCGAGGCGGCGACGACGTCCGCGAGCGGCGTCATGTCAGTCCTGGCTGCGGCCGGCGGCGAGCCGTTCCGGGGCCGTCGGGTGGCTGAAGAAGAAGAGGTACGCGGCCTTCGGCGGGTCGAGGTCGCCGAGATTCGAGAGCGCGAGGTTGCGGTGCGTCTCCTCGTACGCTTCGGGGTCGCCGGTCAGCTCGAGCGAGAACCGGTCGGCGTCGCGCTCCCACCGGCGTGAGAGCGCGAGTGCGAACGGGCGGAGCGCGAGCTCTGCCACCGTGCCCGCGAAGAGGACGAACGGGATCACGCGCGGGTCGCCCGGCCCGTCCGCTCCGATCGCGGCGAGGAGCTGGTCCCATTGGAACAGCACCCACAGCCCGAGCACGAAGAGCGCCGTGCCGCCCATTGCGATCGCCGTCCCGATTGCGACATGCCTGAAGCGGCGATGGCCGAGCTCGTGGGCGACGACCAGCCGTACCTCGCCGGGGGCACCGCGGTCGAGCAGCGTGTCCCAGAGGACCACTCTGCGCGTGTTGCCGATCCCGGACACATAGGCGTTGCGCTTCGTTGTGCGCCGGCTCGCGTCCGCGACGAGCACGTCGCGCACAGGCACCCCCGCGCGGTCGGCCAGCTGCCGCAGATCCTCAGCGAGGCCGTCGTCACGCAGCGGCGCGAACCGGTTGAACACCGGTTCCAGGAGAACCGGGGCGAGAAAGGTGACGACGAAGACGATCGCCGCGCCGCCCAGGGCCGCGACGAGCGGCCACCAGGAAGGGAAGAGGTGTACCGACGCGACCAACCCGAACATCGGGATCACCGTCAAGGCCATGCCGATCGCAACTCCCTTCGCCCGATCCGACAACCACCCGCCGAGCGTCTGCGTCGAGAACCCCCAGCGTCGCTCGTGGAGGTAGCCGCGCCAGAACGCGATCGGGGTCGCGACGAGCGAGCCGACGAGCGAGACGAGCGCCGAGAATGCGATCGCCTCGCCCCACCAGGGAACCCCGTCGACGAGCCCGAAAAGCCAATCGCCGAGCGCTCCGAAGCTGAGCAACCCGAGCACGAGGAGGCCGAGAGCGATGCCGATAACCCGGGCCAGATACGCGGGGCGGTGGTAGCGGCGGGCCCGCTCGACCTGCCCGGAATCGAAGATCTGACCGCCGCTACTTAACGTACTGTCCATCAAACGTGAACATTCGCACGTCTAAATTCTGACGATGGCAACGAGCGACGGCCTCGTCGGGCTGCCTTCAGGCGAGGCGACGAAAGAGTTGACGCTCCAGTGGCGGCGACTCATTCGGACCGCCACCGCCGTCGCCGTCCTCACCAGCCCGGTCGTCTACTTCTTCTTCCACGAGGAGGTCGGCATCAGCCGGCTCTACTCGCTCTTCTGGACCTTCATCGCGGTGATCGCGTTCCGCGGCCTGATGGATATCATCGTCCGCCGCTTCATCCCGTGGCCGAGCCTCTTCGGCAGCGATGAGCCCGAGGCGCGCGAGGACGACGTGGTCAACCGGCGCCGCGCCTGGTACTGGGGCAAGCGTTACCGGCTGGTCGTCTGGATCGTGGGAACCATCACGGTCTTCTGGATCATCCGGCTGCTGATCCCCGGCGGCGACACGAGCTGGATCTCGACGATCACCGAGCCGTGGGAAGCACTGGAGCCGATCCTCACCAACCCGTCGATGCTCCTCTACGCGGTCATCTTCCCGCTCTTTTTCATCATGAACTTCGTGATCCTGCTCGGTCCGATGATGCTGATGGGGATCACGCAGATGCAGGGCTTCGAGCCGGGCGACGCGGAGTGGGGCGTCAAGCTGGACGACGTTCGCGGTCAGGCCGAGGCCAAGGAAGAGGTTCGCCGCGTCGTCTCCATCTGGCAGTCGGGCGAGGCGTTCGAGGCGGCCGGCGGGAAGCGCGAGCGCGGCCTGCTGTTCCTCGGCGCGCCCGGAACCGGCAAAACGATGCTCTCGAAGGCGATCGCCACAGGGTTCAACTGCCCGTTCGTCTCCATGCCGGGGTCGGGCTTCGCTCAGACCTTCATGGGCATGGACGTGATCATCGTCCGTTACCTCGCCTGGAAGGCCAAGAAACTCGCCCGCAAGTGGGGCGGCCAGTGCATCGTCTTCATCGACGAGATCGACGCCGTGGGCCGGCGGCGTTCCGCACTGGGTGACGGCGGGATGGGAGGCTTCGCGACGCCCATGCCCGCGACCTTCGAGGACTTCGCGTTCCACGGCCGCAACGGCTCGCTCACCTCAACCGGCGACCTCGTGCTCGAGACCCGTGCCTGGCGCGAGAAGCTCTTTGCCAACCGCACGCCTGAGCGGCGCCCGCGCGCATTCGGCCGGGTCAGCGCAATCGTGAACCAGGCGTTTCCCGGGGCGATGATGGGCGGTCAGGGCCAGCTCGCCCTGAACCAGCTGCTCGTCGTTATGGACGGGATCGACAACCCGCCGTTCACGAAGAGGTTCTTCACCAACAGGATCAACACGTTCCTCGACGCGACGTACATCGTCCCGCGCCGCGTCCGCGGCCGGTCTCTCCGGATGCCGCCACCGCGCCCGCGCACCGAGCAGATCTACTTCATCGGGGCGACTAACGTGCCGCTCGAAGCGCTTGACCCGGCCCTGACGCGCCCTGGCCGAATGGGCCGCTACGTCTGGCTGCGCACACCGACGAAGAAGGACCGGCTCGACATCTTCGACCTCTACCTCAACAAGGTCTCGCACGACCCTGAGCTCGACTCCGAGAGGCGGAGGGACGAGATCGCACGCATCACGAACGGGTACTCGCCGGCGATGATCGAGCAGGTCTGCTCGATGGCGCTGACCTACGCCCATCACGAGGGCAAGCCGCGCTTCGGCTGGGCGGAGATCGTCGAGGCGATGACGACGATCGAATCGGGCATGGCGATCAACATCGAGTACATCCCCGAGGAGACGCGCGCGATCGCCGTGCACGAGGCTGGTCACGCGGTCGCCGGCCACGCCTACATGAAGGGCGCGGAGTCGACCCGCCTCTCGATCCGCCGGCGCGGTGAGGCCCTCGGCCACCACCAGGCCCTCGAGAAGGAGGAGCGCTTCAGCTCATGGCGCAGCGAGGAGCTCGCGCGCCTGATCTGGACGCTCGGCGCGATGGCGGCAGAGCGGGTTTTCTACGGTGAGAACTCGACGGGCGTCGGCGGCGACGTTCAGAGTGCAACGGCGCGCTCGGCCTGGATGGTCGGCGCCTGCGCGATGGCTCCCGAGCGGATCGAGTTCGCGGACGGGTTCAAGCCCCCGAAGGGCAAGACCGAGGACGAGGTCCGCGAGGAGATCGCCAAGAAGTACCAGAAGATCGGCGACCAGATCATGAACCGCTCCGGCAACGGAGCGCATGGAGACCCCCTGGCCGGCGTGCTCGGCGATCCGACGAAGCGCGCGATGGCCTCGCAGCTCCTCGGGCAGGCATACGTTGCCGCGCACCAGCTGATCGAGCACAACCGCGATGGGGTCTCCAAGGTGGCCGACACCCTCGTCGAGCGTCGCGAGCTGCACGGCGACGAGATCCTCATGCTCCTCGAGTCGATCAACCTCGAAGTGCCTATTGCCGATCCGCTCGAGGACGAGTCATGGCCGAAGCTGTAGTCCCCGACCCTTCACGCGAGCAGGCATCCCAGGCGGAGGAGACACTGCCGCGCTTCGAGCGCCAGACGGCTGTTCACGGCGGGCGCTTCATGATCGGCTATGCGGTGATCGTCGTGATGGTCCTCGCCGCGCTGCTGACCATCGGCTTCATGAGCCGCGGCGACGACTCCAGCTCCACGGCAGCAGCCGGCGGCCTGACCACCGAGGAGGGCGGCTTCCAGCGGGCGCGCGAGATCGCGACCGAGATCGCTCGTCAGTACCGCGGCGCGAACGGCGAGCAGCTCGTAGCCGTCACGGCGCAGCCCGGCGAGGTCTCCGGCCTCCCCCTCCAGTACATCGCGCTCCGCCACGGTCGTAACCGGCAGCTCACCCAGGGCGACGTCTCGGTCGTCCAGCCCGGCGAGACGGCGCTGTTCAGCTTCTGCGGCCTCGCCGGTGAGCAGAACTGCTCGCTCCCCGGCCAGCCGACACCGGAGCGCCTGATGCTGCTGCGCCGCGAGGCGGTCGAGCTCTCCTTCTACACCTTCAAGCTCCTGCCCGACATCGAGACGGTCGTCTCGCTCCTCCCACCGGTCCCCCGCGGTGAGGGCCAGGCGCCGCAGACATTTGCCGTGTACTTCCAGCGCAGGCACCTCGAGGGCCTCCTCGGCGGCGAGCTCACGAGAGCCCTCCCGGAGAAGCCGCCGTTCGCGGACGGAGACCTGAGTCCCGGCGAGGCCGAGATGATCAACCGGCTCACCGAGACTCGACTCTTCAGCTCGTCGTTCGAGCAGCTGCCGACGCAGGGCGTGATGCTCAGCCTCGCGCCGCCGAGCGCCTGACCCAGCCGGCGAGAAGCGTCCGTTCGGGGGATGGTGCGATTGCCCGCTCGCTCCGACGATCTTCTCGGTAACCCCTGCGGAAACGAAAGGCGGCACACATGGCTGCGGAAAACCTCCGTCGCAGGCTCCGAATGCTTCAGTTCGCAGGCCTGCTCCAGCGGATCGCGACGTCTCGGTAGACGAGTCGTCGCGCAAGCGGGGGGAGGGCGGCGAGGAACACCGTCCAAGGTGCGCTTCGCCGCTGTCCTGCTCGTCGGCCTAGCGGTACTTCTGCCGGGAGCCGGCCAGGCGCAGCCGGCGAGCGAGTACCGGATCATCGCGATCGGCGACTTCGGAGTCGGCGGCGGGTTCCAGCGGAGCTTCGGCGAGGGCGTGCGTAAGTTCGAGGCGCGCAACCGCTCGAACCTGCTCCTGACGCTCGGCGACAACGACTACTCGGAGAGCCCAACGGCGTTTCGCGCGAACTGGGCCGAGAGCTTCGGCTGGGCCCGTGGCCGCGGCCTCGCCGTCGCCGGCGTGCTCGGCAACCACGACACCCGCGTCCAGGGAGGACGGTACGAGTTCTCCACCCTCGGCATGCGCGGGCGCTACCACAAGCGGAGGGTCGGGCCCGCGGAGCTGTTCCTCCTCGACTCGAACCGGATCGACTCGGCACAGACCTCCTGGCTTGTGAGGAGCCTTGCCGCCTCGAAGGCCCGCTGGAAGATCGCCGTCTTCCATCACCCGGCGTACACCTGCGGGAACTACCGCGCGCATCCCGAGGTCGTGCGCCGCTGGGTGCCCCTGTTCGAGCGGCACCGTGTCGTCCTCGCCCTGTCGGGCCACGACCACAACTACCAGCGGCTCGGTCCGAAACGTGGTGTCCGCTACGTCGTCCACGGCGGCGGGAACTCGCGCCTGTACCCGATCGCCGCGTGCCCTGCGGGCTATCCGCGCCGGGCTCGCGGGCTGGCGGAGCACGGATTCGTCTACCTCGTCATCCGTCCGAATCGCCTCGACGGCTGGTCCGTCTGGCCCGACGGACGACGGCGAGATCACTTTGTCGTCGCTGGCTAGGATGAAGCCGATGGCTGAGCTCGGAACCATGCGCGTCAAGGGCGGTCTCGCCGAGATGCTCAAGGGCGGCGTGATCATGGACGTCACAACGTCCGAGCAGGCGCTGATCGCCGAGGAGGCCGGCGCGGTCGCGGTCATGGCGCTCGAGCGCGTCCCGGCCGACATCCGCGCGCAGGGGGGCGTCGCCCGGATGGCCGATCCCGACAAGATCACGGAGATCCAGGAGGCCGTGACCATCCCGGTCATGGCCAAGGCGCGCATCGGCCACTTCGTCGAGGCGCAGATCCTGGAGGCGCTCGAGGTCGACTACATCGACGAGAGTGAGGTCCTGACGCCGGCGGACACCGCCCACCACATCGACAAGTGGAAGTTCACCGTCCCGTTCGTCTGCGGCTGCACGAACCTCGGCGAGGCGCTGCGCAGGATCTCCGAGGGTGCCGCAATGATCCGAACGAAGGGCGAGGCGGGAACCGGCGACATCGTCAACGCGGTCACGCACATGCGGGCGGTCTTCGGCGGGATCCGCCGTCTGGGCTCGCTAGCGGAGGAGGAGCTCTACTCAGAGGCCAAGAACCTCCAGGCTCCCCTCGACCTCGTCCGCTGGGTAGCCGAGCACGGGCGGCTCCCGGTCGTGACCTTCACTGCCGGCGGGATCGCGACGCCCGCCGACGCAGCGCTCTGCATGCAGCTCGGCGCGGACGGCGTCTTCGTCGGCTCCGGAATCTTCAAGTCGGCCGACCCTCTGCCTCGCGCCAAGGCGATCGTCGAGGCGACGACGCACTTCAACGACGCTGAGATCCTCGCGCGTGTCTCGCGCGGCCTCGGCGACGCGATGAGTGGTCTGTCCGCGGCGGCGCTGGCTCCCGAAGAGCTCCTCCAGACCCGGGGCTGGTAGACGAAAGGGGGCGCCCGGAGGCGCCCCCTTCCGTCGGCTTGCCGCTAGAGAATCCCGCGCTCGACGAACTTAGCGCGAACGGTGCTCGCCACGGAGGCGCCGTAGAGACGGTTCGCGGCGGCGACCGTGCTCTCCGCGAGGGTGCGCATCGTCGGATCGCGCTGACCGAAGTGGCCCTCAAGGATCAGCGTATCGGCCCTGACATGGCCGAGCTCCTTGCGGATCTCCCAGAGCGCCCGTGACCAGATCCGGCCGGTTGCGTGGACGCTGTCCGGGTTGATGTTCTGCGGGTACCTCAGGTTCAGGTCGACGCGGCGCAGGCAGTGCGGCGTGGTGCTCGTGTACGAGACCGAGTCCCAGTCGGCGACGCACGCCGGATCGGGCGTGGGAGCGAGCACGTCGGCGACCGTGACCGCCCAGTAGTCGGCGAAGCCCTCGCCGATCGAACGCGCTTCGAATCCGAACCCGTAGCCGAACGGCGTCTGCTGCGAGTCCTGGATCGCATGCCCGAGCTCGTGGAGGATCACCTCCGCGTCCTCGGCGTCGTCAACGCCGCCCTTGCCGAACTTCAGCAGGTCCTTCTTGTCCCAGGAGAACGAGTTGTCGGCACCCCACTGGTTGATCCGGACGTCCTGCGACTCCCTGTTCACGGGGCGAAGCGTCGAGCCGAACCCGAGGCTCTGGATGTACTTCTGGGCCTCAGTGATCCAGTAGTACGCCATGACCTGCTCGAAGCGGTCGTCGTTCCGGCGATAGTGGAACCCGTTCGTGGGCGAGTAGGCCGGGTCGCCCGTCTCGCTGCGGATGTTCGCGTAGTCCCCCTCGAGAAACCCGCTGCCGTCGAGGTTCGTCAGTACGACGCGGTGATACGCCGGTGCGAGCGCGGCGTAGTCGGCGTCCTTCTGATCGGTCAGCGACTGATTCTGCAAGTCTGCGACCGGGTTGGGCGCGAAAACGGTCCCGAAGCCCGTCGCAGTCCCCGATCCGGGCTTGGCGGCGAACGCCGCCGTGGCCACGGCGAGAACCGCAATGGCGAGTGCGGCGACGACGGTCGCCCTTGCTGCGGTTGATCTCACGTGCTCCCCTTCGTCGTGAGCGATGCGGCCTGGGAGCGTACTCGCTCGATCGAGGATCGTCTACCCGCGCGGACTAGAGTTGCCCTCGTGCCTGTACGGACTGCGGCTCTCCTCCTCGTCGCTCTCGCCTTGGCCGGGTGCGGAGGCAGCGAGTCCGCCTCGCACGTGGCCGAGCTGGGCGACTACGACGCATCGAAACCGCTCCACGCCAAGATCGAGGCCGAGAACTCGGGCTCGACCGACATCACCTTCCAGAGCCCGCGGGGCGGCGACGTCGAGGCGACCATCGTCCTCCCGCCGGACAAGGAAGAGGGAAAGCGGTATCCGGCCGCGGTGTACACCCATCCGTACCGCTTTACCCGGGCGCTGTACTACCGAGAGGCGTTCGACCTGGCGGAACGCGGAGTCGCGGTACTCCTCGTCAACGGGGCGATGTCCCGGGAGGACCTTGCCCAGGCGGACCTGCTCGATCCCGTGTACGCCGCGGACGCGTTCCGGTCGTATGTGCGCCACGACCTCGTCGATCTCCGAAGGGCGCTCGACTACCTCGAGGGGCGAGACGACATCGATGACCAGATCGCCGTCGTCGGCCAGGAGTACGGTGCCTTGCCGGTCGGTGGTCTCGCGGCGGTCGACGACCGCGTCGACGCGATCGTCCTCTCGACGGTGCCGGCAGAGCCGAGCCGGTACTGGGCCAAGGAGCTCGTCCCGCAGGAGACCTTCGAGAGCTTCCACGAGCTGCTGCGCGACTTCGACCCGGTGCGGCTGCTGGGCTCGTTCGACGGCGACGTCCTGATCCAGAATCCGCGCCGCGACGACGACTGGCCGCTCCGCGAGTACGAGCGCCTCGCCGAGGATGCGGACGGCGCCGAGGTCAAGTGGTACCCCGACTACGGGCACCAGATGGGCCCGGAGGCCGACACCGACCGGCAGGAGTGGCTCGCCCAGAAGCTCACACGGCGGTGAGTACGATTTCCCCGATGCGCATCGGGGTGCTGGCAATCCAGGGCGATTTCCGGGAGCACGCAGCCGTGCTTCGCCGGTTGGGGGCCGAGCCTGTGGAGGTTCGCAAGGCGGACGAGCTCGACGGGCTCGACGGCCTCGTGATCCCGGGCGGGGAGTCGACGGCGATCATGCGCCTCGCGCGGATCTATGGGCTCGAGGAGGCGCTACGGCGCTTCGGGCGGCCGGTGTTCGGCACGTGCGCCGGGATGATCCTCCTCGACCGAGACCACCTCGGATTGATGGACGTCACTGTCCGGCGGAATGCCTACGGCCGCCAGGTCGCGAGCTTCGAGGCGGATCTCGAAGTGGCCGGGCAGGACGAGCCGGTGCGTGGGGTGTTCATCCGCGCTCCGCGCGTCGCCGATGCGGGCCCGGGCGTCGAGGTGCTCGCCGAGCTCGACGGCGAGCCCGTCCTGCTCCGCGAAGGACGGTTTCTCGTCGCGTCGTTCCATCCGGAGCTGACCGACGACCCGCGGGTGCACGAGCTCTTCCTCGACATGGTCCGGGAGCAGGAGGCGGTGGGTGGCCGGGCATAGCAAGTGGGCGCAGATCAAGCGGAAGAAGGGCGCGACGGACGCCAAGCGCGGACAGCTCTTCTCCAAGCTGGCACGGGCGATCATCGTGGCCGCTCGAGAGGGCGGGCCCGATCCCGCCGGAAACCTGGCGCTCCAGAACGCCATCGAGAAGGCCAAGGAAGCCTCGATGCCGAAGGACAACATCGAGCGCGCGATCGCTCGTGGAGCAGGCCCGTCCGCCGACGGCGTGGCGTACGAGACCGTGACCTACGAGGGGTACGGCCCCGCCGGGATCGCGGTCTACGTCGAGGCGGTAACCGACAACAGGAACCGGACGGCAGCCGAGGTCCGGCACATCTTCTCCAAGGCCGACGGAAGCCTGGGCGAGTCCGGATCGGTGGCGTGGCTCTTCGAGCGCCGTGCGGTGGTGCTCGTCGACGGCTCGGCCGACGAGGACGAGCTCACACTGGCAGC
The DNA here is from genome assembly GCA_035265935.1 of Gaiellaceae bacterium. Lineage (GTDB taxonomy): Bacteria > Actinomycetota > Thermoleophilia > Gaiellales > Gaiellaceae > JACDAN01. The sequence goes on along the minus strand of DATFOC010000066.1, from coordinate 36,434 downwards.
CGCGGAGGGTGGGGCGGACGACGTCGAGCGCGACGGCGACAGCTGGCGCATAACCGCGCCGCCCGAGTCGCTCAGCAGCGTGCGCGAGGCGGTCGAGGCCGCCGGGATGACCGCCGAGTCCGCAGAGCTCACGATGCTGCCAAAGACGACCGTTGAGCTCGAGGACGAGTCGGCCGCGAGGAAAGTCCTACGGCTTATGGACGCCCTCGAGGAGAACGACGACGTCCAGGACGTCTACGCGAACTTCGACGTTCCCGGGCGCGTGCTGGAGACCGTCGAGGGCTAGCCAGACCCGCGGCGGGTCTACTAGTCGTCGCTCAGGCAGTCAACCACCGCGGCGCGCGGGCGAGCTCGCGCGAACGCGGACCATGGCACTGGTCGCCGAGAACCGCGAGCCGAGCTGCGCGCGCGCCCGGTACGTCCCCGGGGCGACCCTGAAGCGGTAGCCGCCGATGCGCGTCGTGCGCACCGTCGCGACCCTGCGCCAGCTCCGGCCGCTCTGTCGCTCGAGCACGACCCGGATTCCGATGACCGGGTGGCGCACGAAGTCGAGCGCGAACCCGGAGACGACACGGCGGCCGCGCCGAGCACGGATCGAGACGAGCGAGGGTGGCAGGTTCCCCTCGAGCCGAACCCGTGCCATCGCGACGAAGGACTGCCCGCGGTTCCAGCTCGACGCGAGGATCGAGCCGTTGACGTAGAAGTCGTTCGATTCCGGCCGGGTGAGGAGGAACCGCACGTATGCGTGGAGCTCGCGGCTCAGCCTGAATGCGACGACGAGCTCGCTCGGCGCGGACCGGCGCTCCACCTGGAGGACGAAGAAGCCCGGAATGTCGCCAACGACCCGGCCGCCGACGACATGGGGGATCGACGCGCCGGCGCGCTGGTCTTCCTGCCAGTCGCGGGTGAGATTCGCGAGCGCGACGCGCTCGGTGTCGAGCGGGCGCGTGTCGTAGCCGACCTCCCAGTCGATCGTGGCGTTCCCCCACGGATTTGGCGCGCCGAGCGGCGCGTAGCCCGGTCCGACCCAGCTGCCTCGTCCGCCGGAGAAAGACGATCGCGAGTAGGTATCGGGCGAGCCGACGACGATGAAGAGTCCCGGCGGGACGCTCGCCGCGGGGGGATTCGGCACGACGCGGACACGGTCGATGCTCTGGCCTGGCGCCAGCTGGGCGACCGAGAGCGCTATTCCGACCCCGGCCGCGACGGTTGCGAGCGCGGCCCACCGCACGGCGGAAGAGGCTAGCCGATGGGTATTCGGGCCGTGTAAGGGCGCGGAGCGCCGCCAATCGTCAGGCGGGCGACGTAGGTGCCGCGTGGAAGCGACCGCCGGAGCAGGAGGCGGAGCTCGTTGCGTCCCGCACTGAACCGTCGCCTCGAGCTGGCGACCGTCCGGGTTCGCCGGAGGAGCTGGAGGCGCGCCGGCGCGGCGATCGTGACGCGTGCTCGTGCGACGAGCCAGCGGCGTCCGCCCGACCGCGCGAGCCGCATGCGCACCCCCGTGACCGTCTGCTTGGCGCGGTCAGCAGGAGGCGGCGGTGGGGGAGGCGGTGGCGGAGGCGGAGGCGGAGGAGGAGGAGGCGGCGGCGGGGGAGGCGGAGGTCCGGAACCGGTCACGACGACCGTCCCGCCCATGTTGTGCGGATACGAGCAGTGATACGGGAAGGATCCCGCAGTCGTGAACTGTTGACGGAACGTTTCGTTCGGGCCAATCGCGCCCGAGTCGAAGCCGGGCGAGTCGGAGGTCACTGTGTGCGAGATGACGTCCTCGTTCGTCCAGCAGACCGTCGAAGCGACGGTGATGGTGACCTGGCTCGGCGAGTAGGACGTTCCCGGAATCGTGACCGGGGTGTCACCGGGCAGGCACCCGCCCTGTGCCCGCGCGTCCGAGCCGAAGCCGATCACGATTGCAGCAGCGATTCCGCAGGCGCCGGTCAGGGCGGCAAGCGCCTTCATACCCGCTAGTACGGCCCTGCCGCCGCGCCGGTTTCACCCAAGCAGGAACGTCCGATTCGGCGCCTAACCTCGATCCGTGACGGTTCTCGGCATCGACCCAGGGACGGCGTCATGCGGATTCGGCGTAGTCATCGAAAAGGGCGGCCGTCTACGGGCGGTGGACTTCGGGTGCTGGAAAACCACCGCGTCCCAACGGCCGGAAGAGCGCCTTCTGAAGATCCACGACGGCATCGTCGAGCTCATCGATCGCTACAGGCCGAGGGCGGTCGCAATCGAGGAGTCGTTTGTCGGCGCCGACGCCCGCACCGCACTCTCTGTCGGGCAGGCGCGCGGCGCCGCGGTCGTCGCGGCCGCGCTCGCCGGCGTCGGGTGCGCTGAGTACTCCCCTTCGCACGTGAAGCTCGCCGTTACCGGCTACGGACGCGCCGAGAAGGCCCAGGTTCAGCGCATGGTGCAGGCGATCCTTCGCCTCGACGCACCTCCGGCCCCACACCACGCGGCCGACGCGCTCGCCGTCGCGATCTGCCATGCGATGGCGCCGGAGCTCCTGCGGGCGACGGGATGATCTCCTCACTGAGGGGCAAGGTCGTCGCGCGGATGCTCGACGGCGTCGTCCTCGACGTGAACGGCGTCGGCTACCGCGTGCAGACGACGCTGCGTGCGCTCCGAAAGGCGCAGGCGAAGGGCGAGGTGACGCTCGACACCTACCTGCACGTCCGCGAGGACGCGCTCCAGCTGTACGGGTTCGCCGACCCGGCCGAGCGGGAGCTCTTCGAGCACTTCCTCTCGGTCTCAGGCGTGGGGCCGAAGGTCGCGCTCGCGATCCTTTCCGGTTCGACGCCGACCGATCTCCGCCGGGCGATCGCGCTCGAGGACACGACGCGCTTCGTTGCTATCCCCGGGATCGGCAGGAAGACGGCGGAGCGAGTCGTGCTCGAGCTCAAGGAGAAGATCGGGCCCATCGAGGCCCTGCCAGGCGCGCCGGAGCACGAGCTCGTCGCGCGCGACGCGCTCGTCGAGCTCGGCTACTCGCTCCCCGAGGCCGAGCGCGCGTTGGCGTCCACGGATCCGGAGGCACCGCCCGAGGAGCGTGTCCGACAGGCGCTGAGGGCCGCATGAGTGCCGCGCCGCAGTTCCTGGCCCCGACGGTCCGGCCGGACGAAGACGAGCTCGAGCGGTCTCTCCGTCCGCGCTCGCTCGACGACTTCGTCGGCCAGACGCGCGTCAAGGAACAGCTCTCCATCGCGTTGGAGGCGGCGAGGACGCGCGGGGAGGCGCTCGACCACGTGCTGCTGGTCGGCCCGCCCGGTCTAGGCAAGACGAGCCTCTCGTTCATCATCCGCGAGGAGCTGGGGGTCGGCATCCGCACTGTCGCCGGCCCGGCGCTCGAGCGGAAGGGTGACCTGGCCGCGATCCTGACGGCGCTGGAGACGCGCGACGTCCTGTTCGTGGACGAGATTCACCGGCTCAGCTCGGCTGTCGAGGAGGTGCTGTATCCGGCCCTCGAGGACTTCCGGCTCGACATCATCGTCGGCCAGGGGCCGGCCGCGCGAACGCTCACGCTGGACGTCCCGCCGTTCACGCTCGTCGGCGCTACGACCAGGACGGGGCTGCTCACGACGCCGCTGCGCGACCGGTTCGGGATGACGTTCCGGCTCGATTACTACGAGCCTGAGGAGCTGACGCTCATCGTCCGCCGTTCCGCCGGAATCCTTGGCGTGCAGATCGGTGACGACGCGGCCGACGAGATCGCCCGGCGCTCGCGGGGCACGCCTCGGGTTGCGAACCGGATCCTGCGGCGGGTACGAGACGTCGCGGAAGTCCGCCACCAGGGCTCGATCACGACTGCTATCGCGGCCGAGGCGCTCGAGCTCCTCGAGGTGGACGGCTGCGGCCTCGAGCGCACCGATCGCGCGCTCCTACGCGCGATCGTGGAGCGATTCGACGGCGGCCCGGTCGGCCTCTCGACGCTCGCCGTCGCGCTCGGCGAGGAGCCGGACACGGTCGAGGACGTCTACGAGCCGTATCTCCTCCAGTTGGGCTTCATCCAACGCACGCCCCGAGGACGAATCGTCACGAAGTCGGGACGGAAGCATCTCGGCGCGCCGCTGGACACTGCGAGAGCGAGCCTGTTCTAGGCCCGTCGCCCGTTCTCGCTCAGCTCAGGAGGCGTCCTCGAGCGACGTCGTCCAGACGCTGCGACCGTGCGTCGCGGCGTAGAACGTGTTGCTGCCGGCCGGTCGATGTCGTTGACCGGCACGAGCGGCTGGTTGTCTCCCATCATGAGCCACGTCGTGCCGCGGTTCGTCGTGCGAAAGACGCTGACGTCGGCTGCGATGTAGAGCCACTTCGCCTTCGACGGGTGGCCTAGCGGCGGAACTGCAGCTCGTGCCACGAAGGCACGGGGGCGAGCTCGAGGAGCGCACGGTCGCCGCGCGGGTCCCGGTAGCCGAACTCGGCGACCTCCTCGTCCCAGTCGACGTCTAGAAGCCCGAGCTTGACGCGCTGGTCGAGCCAGGCGCCGCGGAAGACGAGCTTCCGCAGCCAGTAGACGAGCGACTCGCCGCCGACGGCCGCGAGAGCCTCCCAGTGGCGGACGAGGTAGCGGCCGAGCTCGCTCCGCGCCTCCTCGATCCGCTGGTCGGCGGTCAGCTCGACGAGATCCGCCGCCTCCTCCTCGTCCAGGTCGTTGCTGCTCACGAGGCCGAGCTTGACGGCTGCGCCGATCACACGCTCCTCGAAGTCCTCGGCATTGAACGCGAACCGGTATCCCAGGAACTGGACGACGTAATCGTCCCCGGACTCGTAGTTCGCATCGCTCACCTACCTGAGGATACGCGGGCCGGTTGCTGTCCGACCCGCTCCCTACGGTGGATCACCGCGATGTACGAGGGAACCTGGACGATCACCTCGTGCTCGCACCGGGAGTCGGCGCAGCTGGCTCAGGAGCTGGGAATCAGCGAGACGACCGCTCGAGTGCTCCTCCGGCGCGGGCACGCCGACGCCGCCACGGCGCGCGCGTTTCTGGCCGGCGCCGATCCGGGCCACGACCCTCGCCGGCTCGGAGACATGGATGCGGCATGCGAACGAATTCGCGGCGCCATTGCGTCAAGACAGCGCATCTGTGTCCACGGCGACTACGACGCGGACGGGATTTGCGCCACGGCCCTCGCCGTCCTCGTCCTGCGGGAGCTCGGCGCAGACGTCTCCTGGCACCTCCCGAGCCGGTTCGAGGAGGGCTACGGCGTCTCGGGCGAGACGTTCGACCGGTTGGCCGGGGACGGGTGCGCCCTCGTCGTCACCGTCGACTGCGGGATTACCGCGGTCTCCGAGGTTGCCCGAGCGAAAGAGCTTGGGCTCGACGTCGTCGTCACCGACCACCACCGGCCCGGCGACGAGCGACCGGACTGCCCGATCGTCGCGACCAGACCGTCTGACTATCCCTTCCCCGAGCTCTGCGGTACCGGAGTCGTCTACAAGCTCGGCCAAGCGCTGCTCGGCCCGGGGTCGGAGGAGCTGAGGCGGCACCTGGACCTCGTCGCCATCGCCACGATCTCGGACGTCGTCCCGCTCGTGGACGAGAACCGGTACCTCGCGCGCGCCGGGCTGAAAGCGTTGGCGCGCACGCAGAAGCCGGGACTGCGTGCGCTCATGCGCTCGGCCGGCGTCGACCCGGCCGCCGTCGACGCCGGCGCGGTGGGGTTCCGCCTGGCGCCCCGGATCAACGCAGCGGGGCGGCTCTCACATCCCGAGACGGCGCTGCAGCTCCTCCTCACCGACGACGAGACCGAGGCCGCCCACCTCGCCGGCCGGCTGGAGGAATTGAACCGCGAGCGGCAGGCAATCGAGGACAGGATCCTCCGCGAGGCCCTCGCCCAGGTCGAGGCCTGGCCCGAGAGCCGCCAAGGTCGGCGCGGCTACGTCGTCGCGCACGAAGACTGGCACGAGGGCGTGATCGGGATCGTCGCCTCGCGGCTCGTCGAGCGCTTCAACCGGCCGGTCGTCCTGATCGCGGGCACCCACGGAGACTGGAAGGGATCCGGGAGGTCGATCCCGTCCTTCGACCTGCACGGCGCGCTCGGCGCCTGCTCCGAGCACCTCTCGCGCTTCGGCGGGCACCGCGCCGCCGCGGGGTTGTCGATCGAGCCGGCGAAGCTCGGGGCCTTCGCGGAGGCATTCGGCGAGGCCGTCGACGCAGAACTGCCGGAGGAGGATCTGCAGCCGAGGATCGTGGTCGACGCGGTCGTCTCAGGCGATGAGTTGACGCTCGACCTCTCCACGGAGCTCGGTCATCTCGCCCCGTTCGGACTCGGCAACCCGGGCGTGACGCTCCTTCTCCCGTCGTGCGATCTCTCGGATGTCGCTCAGACGGCGGACGGGAAACATCTCCGCTTCCGCGTGCGCCACCGTGACCGGCCCGCCGGCTCGGCGATCGCGTTCGGGCTCGGACGCCACGCCGACCGCGCGCGGCGCGAAGTCCGTCACGACGTCCTCTTCCGCCTCGAGGAGAACCGTTGGAACGGGACGGTCGCGCCGCAGCTCGTCGTCCGTCAGATCCTCGAGACGCCCGAGCGCCGCGAGAGCCTGCGTGAGTGGCTCACCGAGGAGTTCCGGAAGGACCAGGGCGCCAGGGATACGACCGCGCAGGCGATCTTCGACGAGCTCGGACTGGAGGCCGGCGGCCCGAGGCGCCAGCTGCTCGAGTCGGACGAGTTCCGAGCCCTGCTGGCCGAGGAGCCGCCTGCGGTCGCGGAGGCGGCCTAGAAGGCGCCTAGGAGAGCCGGAGTGACCTTCGAGGCTCCCGGCGGGCCCGGGAGTCGAGGCTCGCGAGCAACCAGGCGAGCGCCAGGATCGTGCGTCTCTGACGGAGGGATGTACGCATGGACCGGGTGTCTTCGCGGCCGGGAGCTCAGTTCCTACTAAGGCGTCGACTTGGCGGCGCCGACCGAGGCCCTGCCGGCTTCGCCGGGCGGGGCCGGCGCCTTCCCGGAGTACCATTCGGTTATGACCCTGCTCGAGGCCCCGGAACGACATCAAGACCTCATCAACGAGCTGATCGCCGAGGTCGCCGAGTACAACCCGGACCTTGATCGCGACCTGATCGCACGCGCCTTCCGCTTTGCTGCGGCCGCCCACGAAGGCCAGCAGCGGCGCTCGGGCGAGGAGTTCATCCACCATCCCTATTCGGTCGCGCGCATCTGTGCGGAGCTCCAGCTGGACGACGAGACGATTGCCGCGGCGCTGCTCCACGACGTCGTTGAGGACACCGACGTCACGCTCGATGACGTCAAGGCCGAGTACGGCGACGAGATCGCGCAGCTCGTGGACGGCGTCACGAAGCTGACGCGCGTCACCTTCCAGAGCCGGGAGCAGGCCCAGGCGGAGAACTACCGGAAGATGGTCCTCGCGATGGCCGAGGACCTCCGGGTCATCTTCATCAAGCTCGCCGATCGGCTCCACAACCTCCGCACGATCGAGTACCTCGGCAAGCAGAAGCAGGTGCAGAAGGCCCGCGAGGCGCTCGAGGTGTACGCGCCGCTCGCGCACCGGCTCGGCATCCACCAGATGAAGTGGGAGCTCGAGGACCTCGCGTTCGAGGCGCTTCACCCGCGCAAGTACACCGAGATCAAGGCGATGGTGAACGAGCGGCGCGCCGACCGGGGGGAGCACGTCCGCGAGGCTGCGTACGTCCTCCAGCGCGAGCTCGACAAGGTCGACATCCCGGCGGACATCTCCGGCCGCGCCAAGCACTTCTACTCCATCTACGACAAGATGGCCAAGAAGGGCAAGGAGTTCAACGAGATCTACGACCTCACCGCGATGCGCGTCATCGTCGAGCGCTCGGCGGAGGAGGGGACGCGCGACTGCTACGGCGCGCTGGGCCTGATCCACTCGCTTTGGAAGCCGATGCCCGGCCGCTTCAAGGACCACATCGCGATGCCGAAGCTGAACGGCTACCGAGCGCTGCATACCACCGTGATCGGGCCGCAGGGGCGGCCGCTCGAGATCCAGGTCCGCACGAAGGAGATGCACGAGACCGCCGAGCTCGGCGTTGCCGCGCACTGGCTCTATAAGCGCGGCGGCAAGGGCCGGAAGCCCGACGAGCGCTGGCTCGCCTGGGTGCGCCGGCTCCGTGACTGGAACGACGAGTCCGACCCCCGCGAGTACAAGAAGTCGATGCTCGGCGACCTGTTCGTCGACGAGGTCTACGTCTACACGCCTAAGGGCGAAGTGAAGATGCTCCCGGCGGGGTCGACGCCGATCGACTTCGCCTACGCGGTGCACACGGACGTCGGCCACAAGACCGTCGGCGCACGCGTCAACGGCCGGATCGTGCCGCTGCACTACTCGCTGCAGAGCGGCGACTTCGTCGAGGTCCTGACGACGAAGAGCGGGCGAGGCCCATCACGGGACTGGCTGACGCTCGCGAAATCCTCCCGGGCGCGGAACAAGATCCGGCAATGGTTCTCCCGCGAGACGCGCGAGGACACGGAGCAGCGGGGCCGAGAGGCCCTCGAGCAGGCGCTGAAGCAGCAGAAGCTGCCGTACCGGAAGATCGCCGGCTCCGCCGTGCTCGCCCAGGTGATTCGGGAGGCGGGGTTCAAGAAGGCGGAGGACTTCTACCTCGCGCTCGGCTCCGGGAAGCTCCCGGCGAACCAGATCGTCAACAAGGTCATCCAGCGCCTGAAGACGACGGAGGTCGCGGAAGAAGCCACGGTCCCGCTCAAGCCGACACGGTCCGCGGAAGCAGTCGGGAGCACCCAGCTCGGGATCAATGTCGAAGGCATCCAGGACGTCCTCGTCCGTCTCGCGAAGTGCTGCACGCCGGTCCCGAGCGACGAGATCGTCGGCTACATCTCGCTGGGCAAGGGGATCACGATCCACCGGGAGGACTGCCCCAACGTCCGGGCACTGCGCCGCAACCCCGAGCGCTTCACGACGGTGAGCTGGGACGGCGGCTCGACGAAGAGCTTCCGCGTCCAGATCGCGGTCGACGCGTGGGATCGTCCTCGGCTCCTCGAAGACGTTGCGAGGACCTTCGCAGAGCACGGCTCGAACATCGTCTCGTACGGCGGCACCGTCGAGGATCAGCTCGCGAAGAACTGGTACACGGCCGAGGTCGGGGACGTGAAGGCGCTGCGCGGCCTCTTGAGCTCGCTCAGGAACGTCGATTCCGTCTTCGACGCCTACCGCGTCACGCCGAGCTGATCTCTCCCTCGTTCGAGGGAATCGTCTCGCCGACCGAGGGCCTGACGGTAGGAAAACCCCCGGTAATCGCCCAAATCACCCTTCTGGGGGATGATCCCTCGAACGGGAGGGGTACCTCCAACGAGGGATAGACGCGGGAGCGCCTCCGAGTACAACGAGTGCAGGGGAGAGGGCAGCTGCGGCGCCCGTCCACTCCTCGGACGGGCGCGCGGCTTTTCAAGGTCTCTCCTCGAGTGAGAGCCGCTTGAGCCGAGGCGCCGCCTAGAGTTCGAGGGCGGCGCCCTCGAACTCCTCGATCTCCTTGCGGTACCAGTCCGGGATCGGGCAGGGCTTGCGCTCGTCCAGGTCCACCAGGACGAGCGTCTGGTTTGCCGTCACCATCAGCACGTCGTCCTCGACCCGGTAGGCGGCGCAGTCGTAGGTCATGCTCGTTCGCCCGATCCGCGCGACCCGGATGAAGACCTCGATCAGGTCGTCGAACTGCGCCGGCGCGAAGTACTCGATGTTTGTGGCCCGCATGACGAACTGGCGCTCCTCCTCGGCGCTCGTGTAGAGCTGGCCGAGGTGCCGGTGGTACTCGACGCGGGCGGTGTCGAAGTAGGGCAGGTACCGGCCGTAGTAGACGATCCCCTGCGCGTCGGTGTCCGAGAAGCCCACGCGCGTGAGCGCCGAGAGCCTGAACGGCGGCTTCCGGTCGGTTAGCCGCCCCGCCTCAAGCACGGATGACGTCGAGCACCTCGTCCCGCTTCTGCTCCATCAGCTCCTCCGAACGGGCCTCGAGATTGAGGCGCAGGAGCGGCTCCGTGTTCGACGGGCGGACGTTGAAGTGCCAGTCGTCCGCGTTGACGGAGATCCCGTCGAGGTGCGAGACCTCGCCCTGCGGGCCGAAGCGATCCTCCAGCTCCTCGAGCTTGAGCGCCACGTCGGGAACCGGAGTGTTCAGCTCGCCGGTGATGAAGTAGCGGTCGCGGTACGGGCGGAGGATCTTGGAGAGCTTTTCGCCCCGGCGCGAGATGAGCTCGAGCATCAGGAGGAACGGGACGACACCTGAGTCCGCCTGGCTGAACTCGCGGAAGTAGTAGTGGCCCGATACCTCGCCGCCGAAGACGGCCCCCTCTTCGCGCATCCGGTGCTTGATGAACGCGTGGCCGACGCGGTTGATGAGCGGCGTGCCACCGGCGCCCTCGATCGTCTCGGGCACCGCCCAGCTGGCGCGCACGTCGTAGATGATCTTGCCGCCCGGGCTCTTCTCCAGCACGGACTCGGCGAGCAGCGCCGTCACGAAGTCGCCGGGGACGAACTCGCCCTCGTCGTCGACGAAGAAGCAGCGGTCGGCGTCGCCGTCGAACGCGACGCCGAAGTCGGCTCCCTCGGTCGTCGTCTTCTCGACGATGAACTCGCGGTTCTCGGGGAGCAGCGGGTTCGGCTCGTGGTTCGGGAACGTTCCGTCCGGCTCGAAGTAGTGGCGAATGGCCTGGATCGGTAGACGCTCGAGCACCGGCGGGAGCATCAGACCAGCCATCCCGTTCGCCGCGTCGATGACGACGCGGAGCGGCTTGATCGCCGACACCTCCACGAAGGACAGGGCGCGTTCGACGTAGGCCGGCCAGACGTCGTACTCCTGGACTTGTCCCGTGCTCGCATCCCCGGACGTGTCTTCATCAGTCATGGCCTTGTCGCGGATGTCCAGCAGTCCCGAGTCCCCGCCGACGGGCAATGCCCCCTGGCGGACGATCTTCATCCCGGTGTACTCCTTCGGATTGTGGGACGCCGTGACGGCGACGCCGCCGTCCAGCTCGAGCTCGCCGACCGCGAAATAGACCATCTCCGTGCCGACGAGGCCGAGGTCGAGGACGTCGGCGCCGCCCTCCGTCGCCCCGCGGATCAACGCCGCCGCCATCGAGGGAGACGAGACCCGCATGTCATGCCCGACCGCGATCCGCCGGGGCTCGAACTGCTCCACGTACGCGCGGCCGATCGCGTAAGCGCCGTCCTCGTCCAGCTCCCTCGCGTAGATCCCTCGAACGTCGTACGCCTTGAAGACCTTCGGATCGAGCACGGCGGGACTCTATCCCCGGAAACCGCTTCCTCGACTGCGGATCACAAGGCCTGAGGGCCAGATCTAGCGTGGACCGCGTCGGCCCCGGCGAACCAGGAAGCCGACTGAAATCAGGCGGGGCGCACTACCGATGACGCCCTTTCCAGCGCACTGCCCGTGAGCGGAACTGACCCAACCGGGGGATCCTCGAGTGGACGGCCACCACCGCGGTCATCTGGCCCCAGGCGTCCTGCGTCGTGCTGCCAACCCGTGGGGTCGACGATGTAGAGACCGTTGCCTGCAGACCTTCGCATCACGAAGCAACAACTCGCCGCATCTCGGGCATGGAGCTTGTAAGAGGGACAAGAAAAGGCTCACGAGCGGGAGTTTTCTGACCTCCGCATTCGTTCATACACTTGAAGGGTGGAGCGTAAGCTTGCGACAGTCCTGTTCGTCGATCTCGTCGGCTCGACAGCGCTGATCACCGGAACCGATCCGGAGATCGCGCGCCGGCGCGTCCAGCAGTACTTCGACAAGGTCTCCCACTGCGTCATGACCCACGGCGGGATCGTGGAGAAGTTCGCCGGCGACGCCGTCATGGCGGCGTTCGGCATCCCTCAGGCGCATGAGGACGACGCCGAGCGCGCGGTACGCGCCGCGCTCGGGATCCTCGACTCCGTCCGGGAGCTCGGGCTCGAGGTCAGGATCGGGATCGAGTCGGGGCAGGTGGTTGTCGACGATGCGTCGGAGTCCACCTTCGCGACCGGAGAGGCTGTCAACATCGCCGCGCGGCTCCAGCAGGCAGCACCGGTCAACAGCATCATGATCGGCCCAGGAGCGCACCGCCTCACGCTCGGCCGGTTCGAGGTCGAGGACGAGGGGCCTGTCGAGATCCGTGGCCGGGTCGAGCCGGTCTGGGCATATCGCATCATCTGCGCCGCAGGGGGACGTGCCCGCCCGGGTGTCCGACAGGCGCCGCTCGTCGGCAGGGAGGCCGAGCTCGAGCTGCTCGAGAACACATACAGCCGCGCGGTTCGCGACCGCCGCGCCCACCTCTTCACGATCTACGGCGACCCGGGCGTCGGGAAGAGCAGGCTCACCAAGGAGTTCGTCGGCGGCCTCGAGGGCGCCACGGTGCTCTTCGGCCGCGCCCTTCCCTACGGCGAGGGCGTTACGTACTCGGCGCTCTCGGACATGGTCAAGACGGCCGCCGGAATCGCGGACGACGACCCGCTCGACGACGCGCTCGAGAAACTGCGTGACTGCTGCCCCGACGAGGCCGTGGCCGACCTGCTCGCCCTCGCATCTGGCGTCCTGGAGGCGGTGAAGGGCGAGCGGAACCAGCAGGAGATCGCGTGGGCCGCGCGCGAGTGGGCGGAGAAGCTGGCCGAGCCGCAGCCGCTCGTGCTCGTCTTCGAGGACATCCACTGGGCCGAAGACGCGCTGCTCGAGCTGGTCGAGCACATGTCCACGTGGGTGAAGAACGTTCCGATCCTGCTGCTGTGCCTGGCCCGGCCCGAGCTCCTGGACCTGCGTCCCGGCTGGAGCGGCGGCCGCGTGCGCGCGACGGCCATCGAGCTGGAGCCGCTGGGCCGCACCGACAGCGAGGCGCTGGTCGAGGCCCTGCTCGACGGAGAGCTGGGAAGCGGTGCCCGTCAGGCGGTCCTCGAGAAGAGCGAGGGCAACCCGCTCTTCGTCGAGGAAACCGTTCGCATGCTCTCGGAGGCGAACGGCGGCGGCGTCAACCGGATCCCCGACACGCTGCAGGCGCTGATCGCCGCAAGGATCGACCACCTGCCGGCCGGCGGCAAAGAGCTGCTGCAGGGCGCCGCCGTGATGGGGAGGATCTTCTGGAAGGGTGCACTCCGCGAGCTTGTCCTCGAGGGAACCGACATCGATCCGCTCCTGGAGGACCTCCATCTCCGGGAGTTCGTGCTGCCGGAGGCGCGTTCGTCGATCTCCGGCGAGGACGCGTTCAAGTTCAAGCACGTGCTGATCCGAGAGGTCGCCTACGGCGGCCTCTCGAAGGCGGCGCGGGCCGGCTACCACCAGCGCTTCGCCGAGTGGCTGCGGAAGCGTGCGGGCGAAGAGCTGTTGGAGGTCCGCGCGTATCACCTCGACCACGCGACGGCGCTGCTCGCGGAGCTCGATGGGTCGCCGCCGCCGAAGCTCGCGACCGAGGCCGCCGTGGCGCTCGAGGAGGCCGGCCGGCGGGCGCTCGCACGCGAGGCGAACGCGACGGCGCGCAAGCTGCTTGTCCGGGCCGTCGAGCTGGAGCCGACGCTCGAGCGTCGGTTCCAGGCGGCACGAGCGGCCTGGCGGATGAGCGAGTTTCCCGTCGTCTCTCCGGAGATGCAGGAGGTCCTCAGGCTCGCGCGCGAGGCGGGAGACAGGGATCTCGAAGCCCGCGCGCTCGTTGCCCTCGCCGAGGTCAGCATCTTCCGCGAAGGGGACGTCAGTCGCGGCGAAGAGTTGGCGCGCGAGGCGCTCGTGGCCGCGGAGCGCGACGAGAGCAAGATCTTCGCGCTCGAGGTGCTCAACACCGTCGCCTGGTGGCGTGGCCGGCTCCGCGAGGGTGAGGGCTACGCACAGGAGCAGCTCGAGATCGCTCGACGGCTCGAGCGCGCGGACCTCGAGAGCGAGGCGCTGCTCTCGCTCGCCGGCATCTATACGTCGCGGCAGGAGGACGATCGCGCGGAGCCGCTAATCGAGCGGGCGAAGACCCTTGCCGAGGAAAGTGGATCCCTCACCGCGCGAGCGCACGCGTACATGCAGTCGGGCGAGCTCTACGGATGGCGCCGCCGCGACGAGGAAGCGCTCGAGGAGTACGCCCGGGCGCGCGAGCTCTTTGCGGAGGTCGGCGCGGCGACCTACCTCGCCAAGGCGATGCTCCGGATCGCGTCGACCGTCCGCCGGTCCGGGGACCTCGAGGAGGCGGAGAAGCTGGCGCGCGAGGGAATCCGGATCCTGAAGCCGCTCGAGGACCGCGGAACGCTCTGCGAGGTGCAGCGCTTCCTCGCCGAAGTTCTGCTCGACCAGGGCAGGCTCGACGAGGCGGAGCTGTACGCGCTGAAGGCCGTGGAGACCGTCGGCCCCCAGGACGTCAGCTCACAGGCATCGACGAAGACGTCGCTCGCACTTGTCCGGGCCAACCAGGGCAGGGACGAAGAGGCCGAAGCGCTCCTGCGTGAGTCGATCGAGATCCTCGAGCGAAGCGAGTACAGCCGCTTCCTCTCGGACCCGCTCGAGGCGATGATTCAGTTCTTGGAGGAGCGCGAACGATTCGAGGAGATCGCCGCCTTCGAGCGCCGGCTGGAAGAGCTCCGCGCAAACGATGTCGCCGCCGAGAGTGCCGCGTAGCCGCTGCCCCAGCACTTGATGCTCGGCACCCGCTACGACGTGATCGGTGCGGAGTACGCCGCCACGCGCCGTGAGGATCCGCGGATTGCCGCGCTGATCCACGCGGCGCTTGGTGATGCGCGTACGATCGTCAACGTCGGCGCCGGGGCGGGCTCGTACGAGCCGCGTGACCGAGACGTCGTTGCGGTCGAGCCGAGCGAGGTGATGATTGCCCAACGTGGCCCGGGAAGGCCGCCGGCGATTCTTGCCGGGGCCTACCCGCTGCCCTTCGAAGATCGAAGCATCGACGCCGCAATGGCGATCCTGACAATCCACCACTGGGACGAAGACCAGGAGTGGGGGGTCAGAGAGATGCGCCGTGTCGCAAGAGGCCCCGTGGTGATCCTCACCTACGACCCTGAGGTCAGCGGTCGCATGTGGCTGATGGCGGACTACCTCCCGGAAGTCGCCGAGCTCGACCGGCGCATCTTTCCGCCCCTCGAGATGCTCGCACGGTGGCTCGAAGCGGAGGTCACTGTCAGGGACGTGCCGATTCCCCGCGACACGCCCGACTGGTCACTCGGTTCCTTCTGGGCCCACCCCGAGCGGGTTCTGGACGCGCAGGCGCGCAATGCGACTTCCGGCTTCGCACGGATGCCTCCCGGAGTGGTCGATCGTGTCGTCGAAGCCGTTGCACGCGACCTCCAAGACGGAACCTGGGACGCGCGTCACGGTCATCTCCGCGGGCTCGACGAGTACGACGCGGGCCTGCGTCTGCTCGTGTCCGAACCGCTGGACCGTTAGCGCCGGTTTGCAGTCGCGAGCAGGATCTCCCGGATCGCCTGGTGGCTCTCCTCGTCCGGAGATTCGCTGATCACGGTCGCGGGACGGTCGATCCCCGAGAGCGCCTCCGCCAACGGCTCGGCTCGGAGAGTTCCCTCCCCGTAGGACAGGTGCTTCGTCTCGTTCCGGTTCGCGTACGCGATGTCGGAGAAGTGGACGTGGAATGGCGCGTCCGGTTCCATGACTGCGTCGGCGCGCTCGAGGACCGACGCGAAGGACTCCACTTCCATGAACGCACCGTCGGACGTCGCGTGCATGTGGGCGAAATCGAGCACCGGACGGATCCAGGGAACGCGCTCTGCGATGGCCAGCACGTCCTCGATCGTCCCGAGCTCGCGCACCCGGCCCATCACCTCGACCCCGAACGGCACCCCGCGGCCCTTCTTCTCCAGCCGCTCGCGCAGCTCGCCCGCCTGCTCGACCACGTCGTCGAGCGCCTGCTCGCGCTCGCGCCCGAGCAGGAAGCCCGGGTGGAACACGACGAGCTCGGCGCCGGCGGCGAGCGCGATCCCCGCCGAGTGGTCGAGCATTCCGATCGCCATGTTGAGCTTCTTGCCGCGCTCGGCGTGGCCGACGAAGCCGGCAATCGGAGCATGGACGGAGAGGGCGATGCCGGCGTCGCGCGCCAGCTCGCCCAGCCGCTCCGCCCAGGGGTAGTCCATCCAGAACTTGCCCTCGAAGTCGATCTCGCAGGCCGTGTAGCCGCGCTTCAGGAGGATCGCGACCGCCTCGTCCGGCGACTCGCGCGACGGGATGCGCGCAGGCCCGAATCGCAGCTCGCCCACGCCCGGACCGTAGCCCACCGGGGATGGCGTCCGACGCCATTCCTACCCTGAGGTCATGACCAAGCGCCCGTCCAGAATCGATCTGCTCGAGCTCGACATCGACCTCCGACTGACCGACCTCTGGCGTGAGGCAGCCGACGTCGGTGAGTGGAACCTCGAGATCGTCGCCGCCTTCATGCGGGCCGCGTATGGGAAGGGCTACTGCGACGCGCTGACCGAGGACTCGCCGGGCAGCCTGTGCGAGGAGCACGGGTACCGGATCCCGGATCGGCGTCGTCCGGCACCCACCCGCGAAGGCTGATCTCACCAGGGCTACACTGATGGCGTGGCGCGCCGTTCCAGCCCTGCCCGCCTCGTAATCGCCCTCGGAGTAGCGGCGATGCTGGCCGTCTTCCTGCTCTACACCTCGATCGCCGGCGGGACGCCCCAGCTCCGGCCGAGTGAGTTGAACGGCCGCACGGGGGAGATCACGATCGTCGGACAGGTCGTCGCGCCGGTCCAGCGGAGCGGGCGCACGATCCGCTTCCGGATCAAGGACGTCCAGGGAAGCTCCACGGTCCGGCTCCCGGTCGCCTACACGGGCTCGGTCCCCGACATGTTCAAGGTCGGTCGCGACATCTCGTTGAAGGGCCGGCTGCGCGCCGGCACGCTCGTGGGCGTACCGGGCACGCTCGTCACGAAGTGTCCGTCCAAGTACAGCTCTAAGAAGACGTAATGCCCGAGCTCGGGCGCGCAGCGCTCATCGTGTGCCTCGGGCTGGCCCTTTACGCCGTGGTCGCCGGTGCGATTGCCGCCAGGCAGCGGCGCCAGCGGCTCGCGGAGTCGGCGCAAAACGCGGTCGTCGCCTCCTTCGCGGCTGCCCTCGTAGGCGCGGCCGTCCTGTTCACGGCGCTCGTCCAGAACGATTTCAGCTTCGTCTACGTCGCCGACCACACGAGCCGGGAGCTGCCGCTCGGCTACACGATCTCGGCGTTCTGGGGCGGGCAGGAGGGTTCGCTGCTCCTCTGGCTCCTAATCCTCACCGGCTTCTCGGCGATCGCGGTCCTCCTTGCACGTCGGTCGGCGGCGAGCCTCCTCGCGTGGGCGGTGCCGATCCTCGGCGGCGTGATCACGTTCTTCGCGTTCCTGCTCGTCGCGGTCTCCAGTCCGTTCGCGACCCAGGCGGCGCCGGCTGACGGCGCCGGGCTCAACCCGAGCCTCCAGAACCCGTACATGCTCGCCCACCCGCCGATGCTCTACCTCGGGTTCGTCGGGCTGACGATCCCGTTCGCCTTCGCGATGGGCGCCCTGGCGGCGCGGAGAAGCGACGAGCTCTGGATCGTGGTCACCCGCCGGTGGACGCTCGTCGCCTGGACGTTTCTCGGCTTCGGCCAGCTCCTCGGCGCCCACTGGGCCTACGTCGAGGTCGGCTGGGGCGGCTACTTCGCGTGGGATCCCGTCGAGAACGCCGCGCTCATGCCGTGGCTCGCCGCGACGGCGTTCCTGCACTCAGTGATGATCCAGGAGAAGCGCGGGATGCTGAAGATCTGGAACGTCGTCCTCGTGATCGGGGCCTTCGCGCTGGCGCTGTTCGGCACCTTCTTGACGCGCTCGGGGATCATCAGCTCGATCCACTCGTTTACCGAGAGCTCGATCGGTCCGTGGTTCCTCGGCTTCATCGGGATCGTGCTGGCCGGGTCGATCCTGCTCGTCCTCTCGCGACTGCCGTTGCTGCGTTCGAAGACGCGGCTCGAATCGCCCGTCTCGCGTGAGGCGAG
Organism: Gaiellaceae bacterium; assembly: GCA_035265935.1. GTDB lineage: Bacteria > Actinomycetota > Thermoleophilia > Gaiellales > Gaiellaceae > JACDAN01. Next base: position 18,507 of record DATFOC010000066.1, on the reverse strand, counting down.
CTTTCTCTACAACAACCTGCTGCTCGTCGCTTTCTGTCTGACGATCCTCTGGGGCGTCCTCTACCCGATCCTGACCGAGGCGCTCCGCGGCGAGCCCGTGACCGTCGGGCCGCCGTACTACAACTTCTTCCTCAAGGCCTTCGGCCTCCCGCTGCTCCTGCTGATGGGCATCGGGCCGCTGATCGCCTGGCGCCGAGCGTCACTGCGCGGACTGGGGAGGACGTTTGCCTGGCCCACCGGGTTCGCGCTCGCATGCGGCGTCGTCCTGGTCGTGCTCGGCGCGGGATCGTCGATCCCGGGCCTCGTCGGCTACACGTTCTGCGCCTTCGTCCTTGCGTCGCTCGTGCTCGAGTTCGTGCGCGGCACACGGGCGAGGCACGCGCTCGGCAGCTCGAGCTGGGCCGGCGCCTTCAGCTCGCTGGTCGCCCGCAACCGCCGGCGATATGGCGGCTACATCGTCCACGCGTCGATCGTGCTGCTCGCGATCGGCGTCGTTGGCTCGAGCGCCTACGACACAATCGTCGACCAGCGGCTCCGGCCGGGCGACACGCTCTCGGTGGAGAGCTACGACCTGCGCTACCGGGGAGTCGAGGATTCGCGAGGTGCGAACGCTCAGGAGATCCGGGCCGTCGTGGACGTCTCACGTGATGGTGAGTCGCTCGGGACGCTGCGGCCGGGCAAGAACCGCTACTTCGCCGAGCAGCAGGTCTCCAACGAGGCCGCGATTCGGTCCGACAGGCTCAACGGGGAGGACCTCTTCCTCATCGCCGACCAGATCGACCCCGACGGCACGCTCTTCCTCCGGGCGCTCGTAAAGCCGCTGGTCAACCTGATTTGGATCGCCGGCTTCGTCTTTCTCGGCGGCGCCGCGATCGCCCTCTGGCCGGATGCCAGAGAGCAGCGCCGGCTGGCGGTTCGCTACGGCCGCAGCGAGGCACTCGCCCGCGCGTGAGCCCTGAGCTCCTGCTCGGCGCGCTGCTGGCGGCAGCCGCGGTCGTCTTCGTTGCGGTCCCGTTCCTGCGGGCGAAGGAGCCTCCCGCGCCGCTGACGCCGGCCGACGAGGCACTCGCAAAGGCGGAGGAGCGAGATCGCGTCCTCGCGGAGCTCAAGGAGCTCGAGTTCGATCACCGCACGGGGAAGATCACCGACGAGGACTACCGGAGGCAGGTCTACCCTCTCCGGCGGCAGGCAGCGGCCCTGTTGCCATCCGAGACGTCGAAAGACGCCTCCGAGCAGCGCTTTTCGCCGCCAAAGCTCCCCTCTAGCCGATCCGACGGGTAGGATCCCCGCATTCCGGGCCTGGGAGGGAGGTCTTCCCGGTTCGCGAACACGGTCCCTATGGCTCGACGACTCGTCTGCAGCCTCGTGCTCGCCCTGCTCGTCGCGGCTCCCGCCTCGGGCAGCCTCTACGACCGCAAGCAGCGGCTCGACGACCAGGCGCAGGCGCTCCAGTCGAAGGCCGACCAGGCTCGGGCCCGCGAGGCGGCGCTCCGCGCAGAGATCGCGACGGTCTCGGACCGGATCCAGGCGCTCGAGGCCGAGGTCGGCGACGTCTCCAGCCGGCTGGCCGCGCTCGAGGAGGACCTCGCTCTCCACCAACGGAAGCTGGAGGCGGTCAAGGCGCTCTACCGCCTGCAGAGCGAGCGCCTCGCGTACCTCCGGGGGCAGTACACCGTCGCGCAGATGCGGCTCGCCGACCGCCTGGTGGCGATCTACGAGGGCGAGGACCCGTCCACCCTCGACATCGTCCTCGAGGCCGACAGCTTCACCGATGCGCTCGATCAGATCGACTACCTCGACTCGATCGCGGCGCAGGACCGGCGGGTCGTGCAGCACGTGACGGGAGCCCGTGACCACATGCGCCAGCTGAAGGAGCGCACCGGGAAGACGAAGGCGCGCGTCGCTGCCGTGACCCGCGCGGTCGAGATCAGGACGCAGCAGCAGCGCGCAGCCTACGACCAGCTGTTGATCTCGCGGCGGGGGCTCGCCGAGGCGCGCAGCACGAAGCGCGAGGCCAGAGACGAGGCTCACGAGGCCGCGGAGCAGTACGAGGGCAAGGCTGAGGAGCTGCTGAAGGTCAGCGCCCAGCTCGCTGCCCGGATCAATGCGGCCCAGTCCGGCCCGAGCTACTCCAGCACCGGTGAGGGGACGGTCTCGGCGAGCGGAATGATCTGGCCGGTCGGCGGGCCGGTCGTCAGCGGCTTCGGCTGGCGCTGGGGCCGCATGCACGAAGGCGTCGACATCGCCGCCGGGTACGGCGCGCCGATCCAGGCATCGGCGTCGGGCAACGTCATCTACGCCGGCTGGATGGGCGGTTACGGAAACCTGATCATCATCGACCACGGCAATGGCGTTGCCACTGCCTACGCCCACCAGTCCAGCTTCGTCGTCGGCGGCGGGCCCGTCTCACAGGGGCAGACGATCGGCTACGTCGGCTGCACCGGCCACTGCTTCGGCCCGCACCTGCATTTCGAGGTGCGCGTCAACGGCTCGGCCGTGGATCCCCTGGGATACCTGTAGCTCTCCGAGCGACCCAAGAGGTCCCCCATTTTTGAAGGTATGCCCTTATAGTTTCCGCGCTGCAAGCCTCACGCGCTCTTGGCTTGCGGCACTGTCGTCTCCCGACGGCGCCGGCCGCTCTCAGGGGCGGCCGGTCGTTTCTTCAGCGAAGCAGCCGGAGGTCCGGAAGGTTGCGCCAGCGGCCTTCCAAATCGAAGCCGTAGCCGACGAAGAACTCGTCCGGCACCGTGAAGCCGACATACCGGACGGGAAGATCCTCGACCAGGCGACGATACGGTCGTTCGAGGAGGGCTACTGCCGCGAGGGAGCTCGGCTCCCGCAGCGCCAGCGTCTTGACGAGGAAGTTGAGCGTCATCCCCGTGTCCACGACGTCCTCGACCAGGAGCACGTCCCGACCCTTGATGCTCAGCGTCAGGTCCTTCAGCAGCCGCACGCGTCCTCCGCCGCCGTTGCCCTCGTAGCCGGCGAGCGCGATGAAATCGAGGTTGTGCGCGATCGGCAGCTCGCGGGAGAGGTCCGAGAGAAAGACGGTGGCCGTCTTCAACGAGGCGACGAGGATCGGCTCGCGGCTGGCGTAATCGGCCGCGATCGCGCTTCCGAGCTCGGCGACCCGAGCCCGGATGTCCTCGGCGGAGAGATAGACCTCGCCGATGCGTGCGTCCAGCTCGGGCGCTAGGAGGCCAGATGCAGTCGGTATCGCTGTGCCAGTCGCTCGATGTCTCGACGATAGAAGAGCTTCACGTTCACCTCGGGATACCGCTCACGAAGCTTCCGCAGCTTGCGGTTCTTCCGTGTGACGAGCGACTGCTTCATCACGGTCAGCTCGACGTAGAGGTCCTGTTCGGGGAGGTAGAAGTCCGGCGCGAACGCCTCGACCACCCGCCCGTCCGGGCCCTCCTCCAGCACGAACGTGTGCGGCTCGTACATCCACGGAATCTCGTAGTAGTCGAGGAGCTTCGCGCATTCGAGTTCGACCTCGTGGGCGAAGCACGGCTGCCCCTCTCCACGATATGCCTGGAAATCGGGAACTTTTTCGACCACCCGCTCCTGAGAGTAGCGACGGCCTCGGACACCATGCCTCGCCGCCTTCTTACACTTCGAGCATGCCGCGACGCGACGGGTCGAGGACGATCGCCCACATCTCGGACATCCACTGCGGTGGCCCCGACTTCGTGCCGAGCCTCATGGAGCGCGCGGTGGCCGAGATCAACGAGCTCGAGCCGGACCTGATCATCTGTTCAGGCGACCTGACGACCTTCGGGTTCAAGCAGGAGTACCTGATGGCGCGGGAGTACCTCGACCGGCTCAACTGTGACCGGATGGTCGTCATCCCAGGCAATCACGACTCGCGGAACGTCGGCTACCTCCACTTCGAGGAGTTCTTCGGCGAGCGGCACTCCGTTCTGCGGCTCGACGAGATCACCGTTGTCGCCGTCGACTCCAGCGAGCCAGACCTCGACCACGGCCAGATCGGCCGGGGACGGTACGCGTGGATCGAGGAGCAGTTCGCCGCGCCGGCCGAGTTCCGCATCTTCGTGATGCACCACCACCTGCTCCCGGTGCCGGGGACGGGTCGCGAGCGGAACATCGTCTACGACGCCGGCGATGTCATCGAGTGCCTGCAGGGCGCCGAGGTCGATCTCGTCCTCTCGGGCCACAAGCACGTGCCGTACGCCTGGCGCCTCGAGGACATGTTCGTCGTCAACACCGGAACGGTCTCCTCGATCCGGCTCAGGGGCAATACGAGGCCCTGTTACAACGTCGTCGAGGTTCACGGCAAGCACGTCGACGTCTGGCGCAAGTACCCGTTTCACGGCCAGGAGCGGATCATCCAGTTCTCGCTCGACACCAGGGCGTTCGAGAAGTACACGGCTCGGATCGAGGGCGAGGTGACAACGCGGTGAGCTTGCTCATGCTCCTGGGGCGGCGCTGGGAAGGGAGGAAAGCCCGAGCCGCGCAAACGCTACGCGTCCTAGAGTCGCACGGACAAGCGGCTCGGGCGCAGCATCCCGCAGCCAGCGTCGTCAGCCTTTGGTGGAGCCCGGCTCCGCCGGGCGGGAGCCGAAGGCGGCCAGGGGCATGAGGGCATTGGCGCTGATCGACGGGGAGCACTACGCGCCGGTCGTGCGCGACGCGCTGGCCGAGATCCCCCACGACGTCGTCGGCGCGCTGCTCGTCGGCGGCACGGAGAAGCTCACGGGCGGGGACGAGTACGGCGTCCCGCTCGCCGCCGACCTCGAGGAGGCGCTCTCGCGGTTCGAGCCCGAAGTGGCGGTGGACGTCTCGGACGAGCCGGTGCTGGGGCCGCGCGAGCGGTTCCGGCTCGCGAGCCGCTTGCTCGCGCTCGGAATCGCCTACGAGGGCGCCGATTTCTCGCTCCGCGTTCCGGAGTACGAGCCGTTCGACCTTCCCTCGCTCGCTGTGATCGGCACCGGGAAGCGGCTCGGCAAGACTGCCGTCACGGGGTACACGGCGCGCCTGCTCGCGGATGAGCGCGACCTCGTCGTCGTCTCGATGGGACGCGGAGGCCCCGCGGAGCCTCAGGTTGCCGACCTGCGGCCGACCGTCGAGGATCTTCTGGAGCTCGCACGCGAAGGCGCGCATGCGGCGTCGGACTACCTCGAGACGGCCGCGCTCTCGGGCGTCCCGACGATCGGCTGCCGGCGCGCCGGTGGCGGGCTCGCGGGGGTTCCGTGGACGAGCAACGTCGCCGCGGGCGTGCAGAAGGCGCTCGACCGCGAGCCCGACCTCGTGATCTTCGACGGGAGCGGGGCGGCGATCCCCCCGGTTGCGGCGCGGAAGCGCGTTCTTGTCTCAGGCGCTCACCAGCCGCCGGAGCTCGTGGTCGGTTACCTCAACGCGTACCGCATTCTCGTCTCCGACCTCGTTGTCCTGACCATGGCCGAGGACGGGACCCGACACCAGGAGCTCGCCGAGGCGGTCCGCGAGGTCAAGGACGTCCCGGTGGTGTCGACCGTGCTCCGTCCGCGGCCGATCGAGCCCGTCGAGGGCGCGAGGGTGGCGTTCTTCACCACCGCCGACTCGTCGGCGATCGAGCTGCTGGCAGGGCACCTCCGCGACGAGCACGGCGCCGCCGAGGTGACGATCTCCTGCAACCTGTCGCGCCGCGAGCAGCTGCGCGAGGACGTCAAGCGGGCCGACGCGGACGTCTTCGTCGTCGAGATCAAGGCGGCCGCGATCGACGTCGTCGCCCGGGCCGCCGCCGAGCGGGACATCCCGGTGGTGTTCGCCGACAACGACGTCATTGCGATCGAGGGCGAGCCGGATCTGGACAAAGAGCTGCGGGCCCTCGCGGAGACGGCACAGCTGGAGCCGGTAGTGAGCTAGTGCCTCTTTCGGTCATGAACCCATCGCTTCCGGCGGCCGCTGAGGGGCGCCATGCGGCGTCCTCAGTCGCCCCGATGCTGGTAAGCATCGAGGCTCCCTGCGTCCTTGCTTGGCTTCCTCATCGACCCCCGGAAACGGGGGCGCTTAACCGAAAGAGGCACTGATGCCCGAGCGCCGTCGCTTCGATCCGCTCCACCTCGGCACCGACGAGCATCCATACTCGAAGGGCCTGATGGCGAGGGCCCTGATGCGCACCGGGCTCGGCGTCGCCGGCGCGTACGAGGTCGCGCGCCGGGTCGAGCAGGATCTTGCCGCGACCGGCAAGCGGACGGCCGACTTCGAGCGGATGGAGGAGCTCGCGATCGAGGTGCTCGGCGAGCCCGACGGGGCACTCGCTATCGGGCGGCTCCGGCGCTACCAGGAGCTGGACGAGCTCGACCTGCCGCTGATCATCCTGATCGGCGGCGCCACCGGCACGGGCAAATCGACGGTCGCCGCCGAGGTCGCGTACCGCCTCGGGATCACTCGGGTGACGTCGACGGACTTCGTGCGCCAGACCATGCGCGCGCTGTTCACGCCCGAGTTCCTGCCCGCGATCCACTACTCGAGCTTCGACGCCGGCCGCGCGCTGCCGACGGCGCAGGAGGAGGAGGTCGACCCACTTCTCCACGGGTTCCTCGAGCAGACACGCCACGTCCTCATCGGGGTTCAGGCGGCGATCGACCGGTCGCTCGAGGAGGGCTGGTCGACGGTCATCGAAGGCGTTCACCTCGTGCCGGGGATGCTCCCGCGGATGGTCGAGAACGCGCTCGTCGTCGACTGCGTGATCACGATCGGGAACGAGGAGACGCACGCAGGGCACTTCTGGATCCGCGACATCGCGTCGGAGGGCGTCCGGCCCCTGGACAAGTACCTCGAGCGCCTTGGCGACATCCGCTATCTCCAGGACTACATCGTCGAGCGTGCGCAGGTGGAGGAGGTCCCTGTGGTCGAGAACTCAGAGCGGGAGAAGGCGATCGGCGGCGTGCTGGAGCTGGTTCTCGCCGCGGCCGACCGGGTACGGGTCTCGTCGTGACCGACGTCGCTGCCAAGGGAGCCGAGCTCAGCGCCGAGAGCGAGGGGACGCTCCGGACATGTCTCTGCGAGAGCTTTGCGCGGGCGACCGAGCGCGCAGCCCTGGCGAGCGCGCGGTGGCTCGGGCGGGCGGACGAGACGGCTGCCCTCGAGGCTGCGACGTCGGGGATGCTCGAGGCGCTGGAGCAGCTCCCCATCGACGGAACGGTCGTGATCGGCGCCGCCGGCGAGGGCGAGCGGCTCCAGACCGGTGTGAGACTCGGCGGCGGGGGAGCCGAGGTCGAGCTGGCGGTCGATCCGCTCGAGGGGAGCGGCATCGTCGCCCGCGGCGGCAGCGGGGCCATGTCGATGATCGCGGTCGGCGAGCCCGGATCGCTCCAGACGCTTCCGGACATGTACATGCGGAAAATGGCGGTCGGGCCGGTCGCACGTGGAAACATCGACCTCAGGCGGCCCGTCGGGGAGAACATCGAGGCGATCGCGGAGGCCTTTGGACGGCGCGTCGGCGACATCACGACGATCGTCCTCGAGCGGCCCCGGCACCACGACCTGATCGAGGAGATCCGCGGCGTCGGCGCTCGGATCAAGCTGATCCAGGACGGCGACGTCACTGCTTCGGTCTCCGCCGCCATCCGGGGCACAAACGATCACCTGGCGATCGGCATCGGCGGCACGAGGCAGGCGGTGCTGGCGGCCGCCGCGTTGCGCTGCCTCGGCGGCGAGCTTCAGGCTCAGCTCTGGCCTGTGTCGCGCCGCGAGATCGACGAGGCGCACGAGCAGGGAATCGAGGACGTCGAGCGCGTGTTCACGACCGAAGACCTCGGCCCGAAGGAGGCGATCGTCTGCGCCACCGGGGTCTCGAACAGCGATCTCCTCCGGGGCGTCCGCTTCCGGGCGGACAGTGCCTGGACGCACACGCTCGTCATGTGCACGCGCTGCAACTGGGTGCGCTTCACCGAAGGCATCCACTTCTTCCAGCGTGAGCGCCGGGAGGAGGTTCGGCTCCCCGGCTTCTAGGGGTACCCTCAATCCATGGCTATCAGAGACGACGTCGTCGAGGCGCTCCGCCAGGTGGAGGATCCCGAGCTCGGGATGGACATCGTCGACCTCGGGCTCATGTACGACGTGGAGGTCGAGGGCCCGAAGGTGAAGGTCATCTACACGCTCACGTCGATGGGCTGCCCGGTCGGCCCGATGATCGACGAGCAGATCAACGTTGTGACCGCCCAGGTGCCAGGCGTCGAGGAGGTCGAGACCGAGCTCACCTGGGATCCGCCCTGGTCACCGGAGAAGATGTCCGACGACGCCAAGTTCATCCTCGGCTTCGGCTAGCCGGCCACTAGCCGGGCCGCCTCCCGCCCGGCGAGCCGGGCGCCCGGCCAGCCTCCCGACACGAGGCGTAGGATTCCGGACCGTGGAGGAGCGGCTCGAGCGACAGGCCCGCAACGAGGGCCTGATGCGCAGCGTGAACGACCAGCGCGCCGCGATCGACGAAGGCGCGACCGCCTGGGCGGACGCGGAGCACCGGTTCGAGTTCCAGTGCGAGTGCGGGAGGGATCAGGGTTGCGAGAGCCTCGTCCTGATGACCCTCGGCGAGTACGAACGCGTCCGGAGTCAGCGGGATCGCTTCACCGTCCTGCCCGGCCACGAGAACCTCAAGATCGAGCACGTGGTCGAGCAGGCCGACCGCTTCCTCATCGTCGACAAGCGTGACGAGGTGGAACACCTGGTGGAGTAGGGCGGGGCCGGAGCCCCGCCCTCTCGCGTAACGCTACTTCGCGGGTGACACGGTGGGAGCCGGACGGCCGGGCTCGTACTCCCGCTCGATCCGCTCCAACTCCTCCTCGGTGCCCTGCACGACCGGGCCTTTGAACCACTTGCGGGCCGAGAGCACGTACCAGCCTCCGAAGAGGATGAATGCGGCTCCGACGAGCGGCCCCGTGTAGTTGAAGAAGTCCCAGGTGAAACCTTCGTTCCCAGGGACGCCCGTGGACGCGAACGGGAGCACGAACGCGATCGCGATGAATGCGACCCAGATGATCGCCGCCCAGTCGACCAGCTTGTAGTAACGGCCGAGGTTCCAGGCGCCCTGCTGGAAGGAGCTCCCGGCCTTCAAGCGCAGGATGACCGGCAGGATGAATGCGATGTACAGGCCGATCACCGAGATCTGCGTGCCGACGGCGTAGCCGACGAACGCGTTGGAGAGCGTCGGGATCATCAGTGCGAACGAGAGCACGCAGATCCCCCAGACCGCGTAGACCGGCACGCGATCGGCCTTGGAGACACGCCGCCAGAGCTTGTGTCCCGGGACGGCGCCGTCGCGCGAGAACGCGAACATCATCCGTGAGGCCGATGTCACCGAGGCGATCGTGCAGAACGTCTGCGCGACCACGACGATGAAGAGCATGAATTCCGCCCAGCGCGTACTCGTCGATTCCGTCCAGATGAGCGTGACGATCCCCTGTCCCGCGCCGACGAGATCGTCGTTGCTCAGTCCCGGGATGGCGAATGTCACGGCGACGAGGAGGATGAACCCGAAGATCACCGACACGACGACCGCCATCACCATGCCCCAGGCCGCGGCGAGAGACGCCTTCCGCGTCTCCTCGCTCATATGCGCGGAGGCGTCGAAGCCGGTGATCGTGTACTGAGCCATGATCAGGCCGGTGATGAAGACGTAGATGAACATGAAGCTGCCCCAGCTGTCCCCCGAGAAGCCGGTGTTGTTGAGGGTCTCGGTGAAGACATAGCCGACCGACTTGTGATCGTCGGGGACGACGATGAGGATCCCCACGATGATGAGCACACCGATCATGTGCCACCAGGCGGAGAACGCGTTCAACATCGCCGTTGCTGAGACTTTGAACATGTTCACGAGGCCGGCGAGGAACAGGATCATCCCGTAGGTGAAGAGGACCCAGCTCGTCGAGTTCGGGTAGTCCCAGAGGAGGTTGAGCAGCGCGGTCGTGAAGACCGCACAGCCGTAACCGATCGCAGCCGTCACTGCGATCTGCCCGATGAGGTTGAACCAGCCGGTGAACCAGCCCCAGCCCGGGCTCCCGAGCTTCGACGCCCAGTAGTAGAGGCCTCCAGCGGTCGGGTAGACGGAAGCGATCTCGCCCATGGCCATCGCGACGATCGTGCTGAAGAGGCCGACGATCAGCCAGCCCCAGGTGATCGCGACCGGCCCGCCCTGGTTGTATGCGATGTAGTACGAGGTCAGGCAGCCCGCCAGGATCGAGATGATCGTGAAGGAGATCGCGAAGTTCTGGAACCCGCCCATCGAGCGGAAGAGCTCCTGCGCGTAGCCGAGCCTGTGCAGGATGCTTCTGTCGTCGAAAGAATCGCGGCGGGGTTCAGCCGCAGGGTCGATGCTCAAGGCAGCCTCCTTCTTCGATGTCGGGTCCGCGCAATTGACCCACCTGTCGGTGCTCGTGTCAATCCGCCTTTGCACGAACCCGCTCTCCGTCGGCGTCGAAGAGGGGCTCGCGGGCGACCTCGCCGGCGACCCAGTCGCCGAAGATCTCGATCTCGACCGGCGTTCCGACGTCGGCCCTCTCGGAAGGGACGTAGGCGTACGCGATCGAGCGCTCGACCGTGTAGCCGTAGCCGCCGCTCGTCACCCGGCCGACGGTGTCGCCCTCGATCCGCACGGGCTCTGAGCCGAGCGCGACCGCACGAGAGTCGTCGAGGGTGAGGCACAGCAGCCGGCGCTCGGGCTCACGTTTCTCCAGGAGCGCCTCGCGGCCGAGGAATTCGCCCTTGTCCAGCTTGACCGTGAATCCGAGGCCGGCCTCCCAGGGCGTGTCCTCCGGCGTGATGTCCGCGCCCCAGACGCGGTAGCCCTTTTCCAGCCTGCAGGAGTCGATCGCCCTGTAGCCGCCTGCGACGAGCCCGTGCTCCCGGCCAGACTCCCAGATCGCGTCCCAGAGCCGGAGTCCGAACTCGCTCGGGCAGTAGAGCTCCCAGCCGAGCTCCCCGACGTAGGTCACGCGCAGGGCGAGGCACGGCACCGGGCCGACGGCGATCTCCGCCGACCGCATGTACGGGAAGTCGAGCGCTCCGGCCAGCGGCTCGAGAATCTCGCGAGACCGCGGTCCCCAGATCCCGAGGCAGGCCAGCTGTGACGTCACGTCCTCGACCCGGACGGACCCGTCGTCCGGCGCGTGGGAGTGGATCCAGGCAAGGTCGTGGCGGCCGAACGCCGTTCCGGTGACGATCCGGAACCGGTTCTCGGCGAGGCGCGTGACCGTGAAGTCGCACTCGATCCCGCCGCGCTCGTTCAGCATCGACGTGTACGTGATCGCACCGACGTCGCGCGCGACCTTGTTGTCACAGAGCCGCTCGAGGAAATCTGCGGCACCCGCGCCGGACACCTCGATTTTCGCGAAGGACGTCTCGTCGAAGATCGCGGCCGCCTCGCGCGTCGCACGATGTTCCGCGCCGATCGCCGGCGACCAGAGGCGTCCCGCCCAGCCGCGTGGACGGAGCGATTCGTCGCCCGCGGCTGCGTTCGGCTCGAACCAGTTCGCGCGCTCCCAGCCGGACTTCTCGCCGAAAGCCGCCCCGAGCTCGGCGAGCCGCGGATAGGCGGGGGAGAGGCGGAGCGGCCTCCCGGCCGAGCGCTCGTGGCCGGGGTACTTGACGTCGTAGTACGTCGAGTAGACCTCGAGCGTGCGTGCGAGCGTGTAGTCGCGGCTCCGGTAGTGGCGGCCGAAGCGGCGCGAGTCCATCTCCCACACGTCGAGGCTCGGTATGCCTTCGACGATCCACTCGGCCACGAGCTTCCCCATGCCGCCGGCGCCGGCCAGCCCGTGCGCGCAGAAGCCCGCAGCGACCCAGAAGCCACGAACGTCGGTCGGGCCGAGGATGAACTCGCCGTCGGGGGTGAACGCCTCCGGGCCGTTGATCAGCCGCAGCACCTCGGCGTCCTCCAGCATCGGCACCCGGACGATCGCGTTCTCCATCAGCTCCTGGAAGCGGTCCCAGTCCTCGTCGAGCAGGCGGCCGTTGAAGTCCGGCGGAATGCCGTCGAGACCCCACGGCGCCGGGTGCCGCTCGTACCCGCCCATCACGAGGCCGCCTGACTCGCCGCGGAAGTAGACGAGCAGCGAGGGGTCGCGCATCGTCGGCAGCTCGAGCGGCAGGTCGGCCGGGCGCGTGACGAGGTACTCGTGCGCCATCGGGATCACCGGGACGACGACCCCGGCCATCGCGCCGAGCTCTGCGGCGAACATCCCGCCGGCGTTGACGACGATCTCGGTCTCGATGCGGCCCCTGTCGGTCTCGACCGCCTGGACTCGGTCGCGGTCGGCCTCGATCCCGGTCACCCGCGTGTTCGTCTCGATCTCGGCGCCGCCGCGCCTGGCGCCCTCCGCGAGCGCGAAGGTGAGCTGACTCGGGTCGATGTAGCCGTCGGTGGGGAGGTACGCCGCGCCGCGGACGCCGTCAGTGGACATGGGCGGGAACAGCCGCTCGGCCTCCTGAGCGGAGATCAGCTCGAGCGGGAGCCCGAACGTCTTCGCCCAGCCCGCCTGGCGCGCAAGCTCCTCCATGCGCTCCTCGGAGGAGGCGAGGCGCAGGGAGCCGACCTCGTGCCAGCCGGTCTCGAGGCCGACCTCGTCGCCGAGTGTCCGGTACAGCTCGACGGAGCTCATCATCATCTTCGTCAGGCTCAGCGAGCCGCGCAGCTGGCCGACGAGCCCGGCGGAATGGAACGTCGACCCGCTCGTGAGATCGGCGCGCTCGACGAGCATGACGTCCTCCCAGCCGAGCTTCGTCAGCCAGTAGAGGACGGCGCAGCCGCCTACTCCGCCGCCGATGACGACGAGCCGGGCCCGGTCCTTCACGAGAGCGCCCGCTCGAAGTGCCGGTTCGCGTAGTCCTCGTAGTCGAAGTCGAGCTTGGAGATCCCCTGTTGAACGACGCCCCACATTGCTTCGCGGAAGTCCGACATGAACCGCATCAGGCGCAGATGCTCCCGCGCCTCGTCCGTCACCTCGCCGAAGTAGGCCTCGAGCAGCGAGTCGCTTTCGGCTTCGGAGAGCTCGTGGTTGACGGAGAAGTTCGCCAGGTCGAAGAACCGGTCGCCCATGCCGGCGTACTCCCAGTCGACGATCCGGATCCCGGCGGGCGAGCGGATGAAGTTGGCGTTCAAAAGGTCGTTGTGGCACGGCTGCTCCGGCCGGGGGCCGAGCATCCGCTCGATCTCGTCGGCGCGGGCCTTGGCCTCGTCGTACTGGTGCGGGATGCGGACGCCGTGCGCCTCGGCGGTCCCGCGATAGGTCTCGACCAGTCGAAAGGCGTCGAACGTGGCGGGGAAGGGCGGGCCGTCGTGGATGCGCCGGAGCAGTCCCGCGACCTCGTGCAGGCCTCCGGGCCCGCGGATCTCCTCGACCGGGACGATGCCGCCTTCGACGAAGCACGTGATCAGCGAGCCCTCGACGAAATCGACGACTTCAGGCCCGACTGCGAGCTCGGCTGCGATGCGGGCAGCCTTGTGCTCCGCACCGCGGTCGATGCCGAGGAGCTCGGTGTCCGCACCCGCGATCCGAAGCACGTACGCCTTCCCGTCGGCGCGGACGACGAAGTTGTGGTTCGTGATCCCGCCACCGAGTGGCTCGATCTCGAGCTTCCCGTGGGGCCAGACCCTCGCCGCTATCCGCTCCGCCCGCATCGGTCGATCCTAAGCTGCTTGCGTGCGCGCCTTGCTGCTCGACTTCAACGGGACGCTGTCGGACGACGAGCCGCTCCTGTGCCGGATCTTCCAGGAGCTCTTCGCCGAGGAAGGCAGGCCGCTGACCGACGAGGAGTACTACGCGCGCCTGGCCGGGTTCTCCGATCGTGAGATCGTGCACGTCTGGCTCGGCCGCGACGATCCGGCGCTCGTGGAGCGGAAGATCGAGCGCTACCGCGAGCTCGCCGACGGGTCGACGGTGACCGCCGAGGCGCGTGAGGCGGTGGCCTACGCTGCGGAGCGGATCCCTGTCGCGGTCGTCTCCGGGTCGGCCCGCGACGAGATCGAGCCGGTGCTGGCGAAGGCCGGGCTGACCCACGCAATCACGGCAATCGTCTCGTCCGACGACATCCGCCGGAGCAAGCCCGATCCCGAGGGCTACATGATCGCGCTGCATCTCCTCGGCGTCCCGCCCGGGGATGCGGCGGCCGTCGAGGACTCGGAGGCCGGCGTCGCGGCCGCCAAGGCCGCCGGCGTCTACTGCGCCGCGGTGACGACCACGCTGCCCGTCGAGCGCCTCTCCGCAGCTGACGAGGTCGCGCACCGGGTTGATCGAGACCTGATCGCGGGACTACTCTCGCGCTCGTGATCTCTCTGGACGAGCTGCGGGCGGAGGTCGAGAGCGGCGCGATCGACACGATCGTCGTCGCCTTCACCGACATGCAGGGGCGGCTGATGGGCAAGCGGGTCCACGCGGAGTTCTTCCTCGAGGACGGCCTCGACCACGGGGTCGAGGGCTGCAACTACCTGCTTGCGCTCGAAATGGACATGGATCCCGTCCCCGGCTACGCCCTCGCGAGCTGGGATCAGGGCTACGGCGATTTCCGGCTGGAGCCGGACCTGGCGACGCTCAGGCGGATCCCCTGGCTCGAAGCGACGGCCCTCGTGCTCGCCGACGTCCTCGCGCACGATAGAACCGACGTCGCTCCCTCGCCGAGACAGGTCCTCAAGGCACAGGTGGCGCGCGTCGAGGCGCTCGGCTACACGGCGATGTTCGGCTCGGAGCTCGAGTTCTTCCTCTTCAAGGAGAGCTACGGGGAGGCGCATGCAAAGCACTACCGCGACCTGACGCCGTCGGTGCCGTACATCCTCGACTACCACATCCTCGCCGCCACCTACGACGAGCCGCTGATCCGGCAGATCCGGAACGGCATGCAGGCCGCCGGGATCCGCGTGGTGACCTCCAAGGGCGAGGCGTGGCCCGGCCAGCACGAGATCAACTTCCGGTACGAGGACGCGGTCACGATGGCCGATAACCACGTGATCTACAAGAACGGCGCCAAGGAAATCGCCCATCTCAACGGCCGCTCGATCACGTTCATGGCGAAGCCGGATCACACCTGGATCGGTAGCTCGTGCCACATCCACTCCAGCCTCTGGACCGACGAGAAGAACGCGTTCGCTGGCGAATCGGACGTCTTCAAGCAGTACCTCGCCGGCCAGATCACGGCGCTGAAGGAGCTGGCGGTGTTCGTGGCGCCGACGGTCAACTCGTACAAGCGCTTCGCCGCCGGCAGCTGGGCGCCGACGACGCTTGCGTGGGGCCGCGACAACCGGACCTGCGGTTTCCGAGTCGTCGGCCACGGGCAGGCACTCCGGACCGAGACGCGGATCCCAGGCGGCGACGTCAATCCCTATCTGGCGTTCGCGGCGCTCTTGGCCGCTGGGCTGCACGGGATCGAAAACGAGCTCGAGCTGCCGCCGCCGCTCGAGGGGAACGCCTACGAGTCGGACGCGGAGCGGTTCCCGCACTCGCTGCGTGAGGCGATCGGCGCGCTCGAGGACGGCTCGGTGGCGCGGCAGGCGCTCGGCGACGAGGTCGTCGACCACTACCTGAACTACGCGCGCACGGAGCAGCGTCTCTTCGACGAGGTCGTCACCTGCTACGAGCGCGAGCGGATGTTCGAGCGCGGATGAGACCATTGATCGGGATTACGTCCTATGCGGAGGAGATCCGGTGGGGCGTGTGGACCGACGACGCCGCCCTCGTGCCGCTGGCCTACGTTCGCGCGGTCGACCATGCGGGCGGCAGGCCGCTCGTCGTCCCGCCGTCGGAGGAGGGGCTCGATGAGACACTCGGCGCGCTCGACGGCGTGATCTTCTCCGGCGGCGGTGACCTCGACCCCGAGCTATACGGCGCCGAGCCGCATGACGCGACAGACGCGCCGCGCACGGAGCGCGACGCCGCCGAGCTGCGTCTTCTCGAGGCGGCGCTCGATCGGGACATGCCGGTGCTGGCCATCTGCCGCGGCTCTCAGCTGCTGAACGTGGCGCGCGGCGGCGACCTCGTCCAGCACCTCCCGGAGACAGTGGGTCACGAGCATCACCGGCACGATCCCGGCTCGTTCTCGGATCATGACGTGAAGGTCGCCGCCGATAGCCGCCTGGGTGGCCTGTTGGGCGATCGTGCACCCGTGAAGTCGCACCACCACCAGGGCTACGGGCGCATCGGGTCGGGCCTTCGGGAGGTGGCGTGGGCCGAGGATGGCGTCGTCGAGGGCCTCGAGGACGCGGACAGGCGGTTCGCGCTCGGTGTCCTCTGGCACCCAGAGGAGGGCGAGGACTTCGCCCTTTTCAAAGGGCTTGTCGACGAAGCGCGCCGCTACCGGCAGGAGCGGGCATGACGGTCGTCGTGAATCCGGCGACCGAGGAGGCGATCGCCGAGGTCCCCGAGGGGACGGCCGAGGATGCGGATCGCGCGGTCGAGGCGGCGCAGCGAGCGTTTCCGGCATGGCGCGCCGTCGCGCCGGGAGACCGCGTGCGGCTGTTGCGCCGCCTGGCGGACGCCGTCGAGGAGCACGGCGAGGAACTGGCGCGGCTCGAGACGTACAACGTCGGCAAGCCGATCGGCGACTCGCGCGGCGAGGTGCAGATGGTCGCCGACGTCTTCCACTTCTACGCCGGCGCCGTGGACAAGCATTACGGCGAAGCGATCCCTGTAGCGGGCGGTGTCGACCTGACGTTCCGCGAGCCGCTGGGCGTAGTGGGGCTGATCGTCCCGTGGAACTTCCCGATCGCGATCTCGAGCTGGAAGCTCGGACCGGCGCTCGCCTGCGGGAACACCGTCGTCCTGAAGCCGGCCGAGCTGACGCCGTTGACCGCGGTGCGGCTGGGCGAGATCGCGCTCGAGGCGGGCTTGCCGGAGGGTGTCCTGAACGTGGTCACGGGGCGCGGCTCGGTGGTCGGCCAGCGCCTCGTCGAGCACCCGGGCGTGGCGAAGATCGGCTTCACCGGCTCGACCGAGGTCGGCCGCGGCGTCATGGAAGGTGCGGCGGCGACGATCAAGCGAGTCACGCTCGAGCTCGGAGGAAAGTCTGCGAACCTCGTGTTCGCGGACGCGGATCTGGAGGCGGCAGCGGCCGGCGCTCCGTCTGCCGTCTTCGGCAACGCGGGCCAGGACTGTTGCGCACGTTCCCGCATCCTCGTCGAGCGGAGCGTCTACGACCGGTTCCTCGAGCTGCTCGTGGAGCGGACGGCCGCGGTTCGAGTCGGCGACCCGGACGACGACGCCACCGAGATGGGCCCCCTGATCTCCGCCGCACACCGCGAGAAGGTGTCGTCCTATGCGAACGGTACCGTTGCCTTTCGTGGCGACACACCCGACAGTCCCGGCTTCTGGTTCCCCTGCACCGTCGTGGAGGCAGCCAACGACGACCGCGTCGCTCGTGAGGAGGTGTTCGGCCCGATCGCCGCCGTGATCGCCTTCGAGGACGAGGCCGATGCCGTCCGGATCGCGAACGACACACCGTACGGGCTGTCGGGGTCGATCTGGACCCGCGACGTCGGTCGGGCGATGCGGGTCGCCCGAGCGGTGGACACGGGCGTTCTCTCCGTCAACTCGAATACATCCGTCCGGGTCTCCACGCCCTTCGGCGGCTTCAAGCAGTCCGGGTTCGGCCGCGAGCTCGGGATGCACGCGCTCGAAGGCTACTCCGAAATCAAGAACGTCTACGTCGCCACCGAGGAGGCATAGGCACTGGGCCGGCTCGACGGCAAGGTCGTCGTCATCACCGGCGCCGGCGGCGGGATGGGCCGGGACGCGGCACTCCTCTTCTCGGAGGAAGGCGCGAGTGTGTGCGTCGCAGACGTCGACCGGGCGGCTGCCGAGGAGACCGCATCCGAGGCGAGGGAGGCCTTCGCCGTCCACGTCGAAGTGGCCGAATCGGACAGCGTCCAGGCGATGTACGCCGCGACCGTGCAGCGCTACGGCGGGATCGACGTCCTCTACAACAACGCGGGCATCTCCCCGGCGGACGACGACTCGATCCTCGACACGGATGAGGCGGCCTGGCAGCGCGTCCAGGACGTGAACACCAAGGGCGTCTACCTCTGCTGCAGGCACGGGATCCCGTACCTGCTGGAGCGCGGCGGAGGCTCGGTGATCAACGTCGCGTCCTTTGTGGCGCTGGTCGGGGCGGCGACATCGCAGATCTCGTACACGGCCTCGAAGGGCGCGGTGCTTGCGATGTCGCGCGAGCTCGGCGTGCAGTTCGCCCGGCAGGGCGTGCGCGTGAATGCGCTCTGCCCTGGACCGGTCGAGACGCCGCTCCTGCTCCGGATCTTCGGCGACGACCCGGCCGCCTACGAGCGGCGAAGGATCCACTTGCCGATGGGCAGGCTCGCGAAACCGCGCGAGATCGTGAACGCTGCGCTCTTCCTGGCCAGCGACGAGTCGTCGTACGTGAACGGCGCGACGTTCCTGGTCGACGGCGGCCTGACCGCCGCCTACGTCACTCCGGAATAGCGAGCACGACCTTGCCGAAATGCTCGCCTGCCTCCATGCGCTCGTGGGCGGCGCGCGCCTCGGCGAGCGGGTAGACGGAGTCCAC
>DATFOC010000065.1:0-7652 GCA_035265935.1 Gaiellaceae bacterium | reverse complement strand
AGCGGCGTCAACGAACGGGCTCGGCGCCGAGGGAACGTCATCGCCTGAGGCGCGACACCAAAGGATGACTAGCCCGGCGGTTGGTCGGCTGTCCACCGGCCGGCGGGCGAATCCAAAGGGCAGCCTAAGCTTGTAGACGCTTTGTCGGTGCGGCCTCGGACGGGGGTTCGATTCCCCCCGCCTCCATCGTCGGTGGAAAGTCCGCCTCCGCTGTCGCGGAGGCATGACGACTTCGACTCTCGTTCTCCAGGAGCCGACGTCGGCCGATGCCCAGCCGAGCTTGCATCCGCGGCGGGCCGTCGAACCCTCAGCCTCGATGGTGGCAGACTCAGCTGCCCGCGACGACCGCGTCGACGATGATCGGCACGTTGAGCGGCGACGGTCCCTGTCCCGGAGCGGACCGCGCGTGCCGCCCGGCGTCGCCCCAGAGCTCCACGATCAGGTCACTGAAGCCATTGACGACTGTGGCGTTCTGACCAAAGCCCGACTCGCAGTGAACATAGCCAACGGCGCGGATCCATTCCGTCACGCGATCGAGTTCTGCGAACTCTCGCTTGAGCGACGCGAGTATGGAAAGAGCAGTCAGACGCGCAGCTTGGTACGCCTCGTCGATACCGAGGTCGCGCCCGACGAGCCCTTGGACGAGTGGCGTCGACCCGTCGAACGGCCCATGGCCGGCGATGTAGGCAAGACCGTCGTGAACCTTGACGAGTTGAAAGTTGCCGGGCGGAGCGAGTGGGGCGGGGAGCGTCAGTCCGAGTTCGTCCAGGCGACTCTCGATCCGGCCCATGGCGAAGAGCCTAACTTGCTCCAAGGAGCCAGAGCAGAACGACCTTGGGTCGCAGGAGGGACGCAAAGCCACTTCGCCACGGCCCGGTTAAGCGAAGTTCGCACCGGTCGAAGCCTCCGCCTCCATCTCAATCGAAGTCCGCCTCCTCTACGAGGAGGCGCACGGTGTCGCTTCGCGCCGTTCCGGGCCACTCCCGGTCAGGGCTAGGATGGCCTCATGCGTGCTGGCGACCGTGACCGCGAACGTGCTACGGCCGCGCTGCAGGAGCATTACGTCGGAGGCCGCCTGACGCTCGAGGAGCTTTCGGACCGAACCGGACATGTTCTCGCGGCCAGGTCGCGTGCCGAGATTCGGCGCGCGCTCTCGGACTTGCCCGTTTTCCCGGATCCCGCCGAGCTCGCGGCTCGTGGACGGTCGCTCGTGCAGTCCGTGGCTCGGGGTGCGATGCTCGTCGTCTTCACAGGCGCGTATCTCGTGTTCAGCTTCGTACTGCTCCTCCTCTTCGGGCTGACGCTGATGCTGAACGGCGCGTCTGGTACGGCGCTCATCGGCTTCCTGCTGGTCTGGCTCGTCCCGACGTACCTGCTGTCGCGGCTTTGGCACCGGCCGACGCCGCATCGGCGGACGGAGGGGGCTCGCTGACGGCACAGAGGGAATTCGTCAGCGACGAGTAGACGCCCATCCGAAGGAACCGCTCAGCCTCCTAGCGTGGGAGGAGATATAGCCAGCCGCGTGATTGTCGTGTGATCGCCGCGTGCGCGGTCCGCTGGACACTTGGAACCGTATTCAGCGTCCAAGAGGCCTGGAAATGGGCGGAAACGGTGATAGCTTGTTGACCAGACAACAGGAGTCCACCGTGTGCGAGAGGCTCGGGTCATCTGCGGGCCCGCCCGCGGCTCTTCGGGCCGCGCTCCTGTTTGCGGCGTTCGCGATCCTCTCGCTCGCCCCGAGCCCGGCGTCTGCAGCGAAGCCCTGCTGGGAGCTGGTGCTGGACGACTGGTCCGATAATGCCAGCATCGACCGCCCCTTCTCCGTCGCTTGTCTCCAGCAGGCGCTCGACCGAGCGCCCGAGGACATCCGCGCCTACAGTGACATCGAGGATCAGATCCGCCAGGCTCTGCGTGACACCGTCGTCCGGCGGCCGCAGAGCAGCGGGAGCGCCCAGGGGCCGATCGAGCAGGCGCTGAGCGTGGACACGAACGATGCCCGCTCGATTCCGCTTCCGCTGCTGGTTCTCGCCGCCTGCGCGTCGGCACTGATCATCGCCGGGGGAGCGGGCATGGCCGTGCGCAAGCTCCGCCGCTGAGCCTCAAGGCAACGGGACGGGCAGTCCGGCCGTCCTCCTCCAGGCCACGATTCGGATCTGCAGCGCGACGGCCGCCCGACCGCCGTTCACCGGTTAGCCCAGCGGGTTAGAGTCGCCCTGTGATCCGCCTGGTCGTCCGCACCATCGTGGCGCTCGCGGCGAACGCGGTCGGGCTGATCGTCGCGGCCGCCGTGCTCGACGACATGGAGCTCGACGTGGGCGGGTTCGTCCTCGCGCTTGTGATCTTCACCATCGCCTTCGCGCTGCTCCAGCCGTTCCTCGTCGTCCAGCTGCGGGGGGCAGGCTCCGCCGCGCTCGGCGGCGTGGCGCTGCTCGCCACCCTCGCCTCGCTGATCATCACCGACCTGCTCTCCGACGGCTTCACGATCGACGGCGGCGTCACATGGCTACTCGCGGCGGTGATCGTGTGGGCCGCCGCCGTGATCGCGACGTTCATCCTGCCGTTCCTCGGCCTGAAGCGGTTCCTCGAAGAGCGGCGAGACTAGCGCGTTGCCGCGAGCTGGCCGCAGGCGGCGGCGATGTCGCGGCCGCGGGTGAGCCTGACCGTCGCCGGAATGCGCGCGTCATCCAGCACCCGCTTGAAGCCCGCGATCGCCTCCCGCGAGGACCCGTCGTACATCCCGGTCGGGTTGTACGGGATCAGGTTCACCTTGAACACCTTCGGGTCGAGGAGCTCCGCGAGTTCACCGGCCCGCTCGGGCGAGTCGTTGACGCCGGCGAGCAGCACGTACTCGACGAACACTTTGCGGTGCCGCAGCTCGAAGTACCGGCGGCACTCGGCGAGGACGGACGGAAGCGGGTAGCGGTCGTTGACCGGCATCAGCTCCGACCGGAGCCGAGGATCGGCGGCGTGGATGGACAACGCGAGCCGTATCGGCTCCTCGACCTCGTCGACGTAGCGCGTGAGACCGGGCATCCAGCCGACGGTCGAGATGGTGGTGCGCCGATGGGTGACCCCGATCTGGGGCAGCCGGCGGGCGGCTGCGAGCACCTCCTCGTAGTTCAGGAACGGCTCGCCCATGCCCATGAACACGAGATGGTTCACCGGCTCGATGCGCCTGAAGTGGAGCACCTGGTCGAGGATCTCCGACGCGTTCAGGTTCCGGCCGAACCGCATCTGGCCCGTCGCGCAGAACGTGCAGGTGAGCGGGCATCCGGACTGTGAAGAGACGCAGACGGATCTCCGCCCATCGCGGTAGCGCATGAGGACCGCCTCGACCGGATGGCCGTCGGCGGTGCGGAAGAGCGCCTTGACGGTGCCGTCGGCCGCCGTCGCCTCGTCCTCGACCGACACCGACGAGAATGAAACGCTCTCGGCGAGCCGCGCGCGCAGCGTCAGCGGGAGGTTCGTCATCTCGTCATAGCCGCCGGCGCCGCGAGCCGCCCACTCCCATACCTGCCGGGCGCGGAAGGGCGGCTCTCCCGCGTCGGCAAGCGTGCGTTCGAGCAGCGCGAGGTCCACGCCGCCACGGTAGCGCTGCGGCCTGAGCGGCAGGCGGAAGCGAAGCGTCGGGCCGAGCGGGCTCGAACTGAGCCTCCAGGTAACGCGACGCCCGTACCGTAGTGGGGGAACTGTCGCGCGACCGCACGATCGAGTGTTCTTGGGCTCGCGGTATACGTTTCCTGAATGAGGCTCGCAAGGGTTTTCGCCTATGCGCTCGGCGCGCTACCGCTCCTGGCGTCGGCGGCCCCGGCCGTGGTATCGACAGGCACCTACGGCAACACCGTGCGCTTCGATTGCCTTAAAGCCGCGGAGCCAGGAGGCGTACAGGCGGTTCATCGTGCCCCTGACCCATTGACCGCCGCGTGACCTCCGTTCCCGCAGAGGATCGCTATGACCGCATGGAGTACCGGCGGAGCGGCCGCAGCGGGCTGCTCCTTCCCGCGATCTCGCTGGGGCTGTGGCACAACTTCGGCAACGACGACCGGCCTCTCGATGTCGGCCGCGCGATCATCCGCCGAGCCTTCGACCTCGGGATCACGCACTACGACCTCGCGAACAACTACGGACCTCCGTACGGCTCGGCGGAGGTGAGCTTCGGCCGGATCCTCCGCGAGGACCTTTCGCCCTACCGCGACGAGCTGATCATCTCCACGAAGGCCGGCTACGACATGTGGCCTGGCCCGTACGGGGAGTGGGGCTCGCGCAAGTACCTGCTCGCAAGCCTCGACCAGAGCCTGGGCCGCATGGGCGTCGACTACGTCGACATCTTCTACTCGCACCGCTACGACCCCGACACGCCGCTCGAGGAGACGATGGGTGCGCTGGACACGGCCGTCCGGCAGGGCAAGGCTCTCTACGTCGGGATCTCGTCGTACTCGGCCGTGAAGACGGCAGAGGCCGCGGCGATCCTCCGAGGGCTCGGAACGCCGTTCGTCATCCACCAGCCTTCGTACTCGCTGCTGAACCGCTGGATCGAGGATGACCTTCTCGCCACGCTGGAGGAGGTCGGCATCGGCTGCATCGTCTTCTCACCGCTCGCGCAGGGCCTTCTGACCAACAGGTACCTCGAAGGGATCCCCGAGGGGTCGAGGGCGGCGACAACCGGCAGCGCGCTCTCGCCGGAGCTCCTGACCGAGGGGACGATGGAGAAGGTGCGCGCGCTCAACGAGATCGCCGATCGGCGGGGTCAGTCGCTCGCGCAGATGGCGATCGCCTGGACACTGCGTCACCAGCGCGTGACTTCAGCGCTGATCGGCGCCAGCAGCGTCGCGCAGCTCGAGGACAGCCTGGCGGCGCTCGACCGTCTCGACTTCACCGAGGAGGACCTGGCCGAGATCGACAGGTTCGCAACGGACAGCGGGATCAACCTCTGGGCCGAGTCGAGTCGCGAGTAGCGGGAAGCAGCGGCGCGACCTCCTCCGCGAAGCGCCGAACGCGGTCCTCGAGGCCCGGCGCCTCATGGTCGAGATTGACGACGAAGCCGTCGCAGCCGGCGTCGAGGTACTCGGCGAGGCGCTCGGCGATCCACTCTGCCGGCCCGGCGACGGCGTGGCGACCACGTTCGTCGGCGCCGTCCTCCGGCTCGTCCTGGAGGTAGACGCCGATGCGGAGGACCACGCGGCCGTCCGCACGCCGGTTCCGGAACTGGACGGCCATGGCGCGCAACTCGTCGGGCGGAAGCGCGACGGGACGCCACACGCCGGTCAGCGCGGCGCGCCGGATCGTCGCGCGCGAGACGCCGGCAACCCAAAGCTCCGGGCCGCCCGGCCGGACGAGCGCAGGCGCGAGCCAGCCTTGGCCGGACGGGAGGTCGACCGGGCCAGGCATCTGCTCGAATGCCTCCTGGGCCGTTCGCACCCACTCGTCGAGCTGCCGGCCCCGACTCGCGAAGTCGGCGCCGAGCAGCGCGAACTCGCCCTCCATCCAGCCCGCCGCCACTGCCGTGACGAGTCGCCCGCCCGAGAGGTAGTCGAGCGTCGTGAGCTGCTTCAGCGTGACGAGCGGGTTGCGCTGCGGCACGACGAGCGCTGACACACCGAGTTGGAGCCGCTCGGTGCGGCCGGCGAGGAAACCAAGTGCGAGAAGGGCCTCGGCGATCGTCCCGTAGATCGGCCCGTGCTCTGGCGGCACGGCGACGTGGTCGGTCACCCAGCCGGAGTCGAACCCGGCCTGCTCCGCCGCAACCGCCGAGTCGGCAAGCCGCTCTGCGTCGAGCCCTTCGCCATAGTTCGGGAGGATCAGGCCGAGGTGCGGTCGGGCCACGCGCCTACGCTAACGGCAACAATTCCGGCTGTGGCGCTGCTCGCGACTCCCCCGTCCGCACCGGTCGTCGTGTCGCCCGCTGCGTATGAGATCTCGTTCGGAAGGGTGATCGGCCGGGTGGCCGCCGGGACGACCAAGGTGGTCGTCAGCGTCGACGGACGGGTCGTGGCCAGCAAGGACATCGGCAGGACGCGGTTCGACTTCGCGGTCCCGCTCCCGGCGCGCGATGTCCGGCTCACGGTCAGCGGGCTGGACGCGCGCGGCCGCGGCGCCTCGACGACGATTGGCCCCGTCTTTTCGCTTCCGGCGACCGCCGAGCCGCGCGGGCCGCCCAGCAGGAGCATCGAGGATCCACAGCTCGCCCGGACGATCCGCTCGCTGGCGCGCGCGTTCCCCGGCTTCTGCGGCGTCTACGTGCAGGACCTGCGCACCGGCGCCGGTGCCGCCTGGAACGCCGGCGCGCGCTTCCCGGCCGCGTCGACCGTCAAGGTTGCGATCGCGATCGAGGTCCTCCGCAGGCTCGGCGGAAAGCCGCCGCGCGGCAGCCGGATCGACGCGCTGCTCCGCAAGGCGATCATCCCGTCCGACGACCGGGCGGCCAACGACCTGCTCACCTGGCTCGGCGGCTCGACGAGCGGCGGCGCGGCCTACGTGAACCAGCTCTTCCGCGCGCTCGGCATGGACGACACGGACATGTACGGCGGTTACATCGTCACCCAGGGGCGCATCCCGATCCGCGTGGGCGCACAACCGAGCTTCGTCGGCAAGCGGACGACGGCGGCCGATCTCGCGACGCTCATGCGCTCGCTGAACCTCGCGGCGGTCGGGCGGGGCCGGCTGGCTCGGCGTGGCTTCCGGCCGTCGCAGGCTCGCTTCCTCCTCTACCTGCTCGCGCACTCGCAGGTCAGCCGGATCGATCGCTTCCTCCCTCCGGGCCAGACGGTGGTCCTCCAGAAGGCCGGCTGGATCAGCACCGCCCTGCACGATTCGGGCCTCGTCTACTGGTCGGGCGGCAGCTTCGTCGCCACTGTTCTCACCTGGAACGGACGGGGCGTGGGAGTTGCGTCGGACGTGCTCGCGGGCCGCATCGGGCGCGCCGCGTACGCCAGGTTCGCGCGTGGCTGACTACGATGAGGTCCTCGATCGCGTCCGCGAGCTCTGCCTCGCCCTTCCGGAGACCAGCGAGCGGCTGAGCCACGGTCACCCGACCTTTTTCGTCCGGGACAAGCGCTCCTTCGCGATGGTCCTGAACGACCACCACGGCGACGGGCCGTTCGCGTTGTGGGCTGCGGCCGAGGGCGGCGTTCAGCAAATGCTCGTCGAGGCCGACCCCGAGAGGTTCTTCCGTCCGCCGTACCTCGGGCACCGCGGCTGGCTCGGCCTGCGCCTCGACCGGGAGCTCCACTGGGACGAGCTCGCGGGGATCCTCGAGGACGCTTACGTCGAGGTCGCGCCTCCGAAGCTCGTGCAGGAGGCTCGGACGAGCCGCTAGCCCGCGGGGGCGTGTTGCTGGACGGCCGCGGCCGGAACGTCGTCGCGCCTGAGGACTCCCCAGGCGACGCCCACGGCGAGCAGCGCGAAGACCGAGGCGACCGCGAAGCCCCAGTTGTAGCCGCCGGTCAGCGCCGACAACGGGTCCTCGCCGTCGGCCGCGAGCGTGTCTGCTCGCTCGTTGGAGATCGTCGAGATCAGCGCGACACCGACCGCACCGCCGAGCTGCTGCGAGGTGTTGAGCAGGCCCGAGGCGACACCGGCGATCCGATCCTCGATGCGGGAGAGCGCTGCGAGGGACATGGGGATGAAGATGAACGCCAGGCCGAAGCCGCTGA